>JAQVGR010000007.1 GCA_028696635.1 Candidatus Krumholzibacteriia bacterium
AGGGGGGTCGGCTGATCCCCCGGTTCATCGCCTTCGCCGACGGCGTCCGGCGCAACCGCCGGCAGATCGTCAAGGGGTACGAGCGGGTCCTGGCGGCGAGGCTCGCCGACGCACGGTTCTACTACCGCGAGGACACGGCCGTCCCTCTCGAGCGGATGGCCGGGCGGCTGGCGGGGATCGTCTGGCTCGAGGGGCTCGGGACCCTCGCCGACAAGTCGAGCAGGATCGGCGAGCTCGGCTCGTGGATAGCCGCCGCATGGCGGCCCGACGACGCCGCGCTCGCGTCGGATGTCCGGCGGGCCTCCCTTCTCGCCAAGGCCGATCTCGCCAGCGAGATGGTCAAGGACGGCAAGGAGTTCACGCTGCTCCAGGGGTACATCGGACGGGAGTACGCCCGCGTCTCGGGGGAGAGCGAAGAGGTCTGCGAGGCGATATTCGAGCACTACCTTCCGCGGTTCTCCGGCGACCGGCTGCCGCGGTCGGATGCGGGAGCGGTCGTCGCGCTGGCCGACCGGCTCGACACGATCAGCGGGTGCTGGATGCAGGGGCTCGAGCCGACGGGGTCGCAGGATCCGTACGCCCTGCGCAGGGGAGCCCTCGGCATCCTGCGGATCCTCCTCGAAAGGGAGATGCTGCTGGACCTGCCGGCGGCGGTCTCCCGTTCGCTCGGTCTCTTCGAATCAGGCGCCGGCCGGTCGGGGCGCGGCCGCGGGGAGATCGAGGCCGGCATCCGGGATCTCTTCACCCAGCGGCTCACCACGATCCTGCGCGGCGAGGGATACGACTACGACATCGTCTCGGCGGTCCTCTCCGCGCCCTGGCGCCTGCCCGGCGGGGTGACGGCGATGGTCCGCAGGCTCCAGGAGATCCGCGCGGAGGGATCGATGCAGGGGTTCGCGCTCGCGATGAAGCGCGTGGCGAACATACTGGCGAAGGAGCATCGCAGGCCGGTCTCGGCCGCCGAGGGGGACGAGGCGCTGGCCGTGCTCGCCGGCAGGGCGGATGCCTCGTTCGATCGGGCCCTGTTCGGCGAGGAGGCGGAGGGGATGCTCCTTTCCGCCGCCCGGGAGACGGCCGAAGGGCTTCTCGCTCTCGGGGCCGCGGGGATGGGGCGGGCCGTCGATCTTCTGGCGGGGCTCGCGGGGCCGGTGAACAGGTATTTCGACGATGTGCTCGTCAACTGCGACGACCGGGCGGTCAGGGCGAACCGTCATGCCTTTCTTCTGACCCTGAGCAGGATGGTCGGATCGTTCTGCCATTTCCCGGCGATCGTCGCGGAGCAGGGGGAGGGGCAATAACATACTGATATCGTAAGCAATTCTTCGCGGCGGATCGTTCTCCGGCGGTGCACAACGCCGCTAACCCTCCTGAAGCCAGTTATTTGCTCCTTGACAGATCGGCTTTTTCCGTGGTAGAATCCTCTATGTCTCGGAACAGGGGCTGGTCGTGCCCCGTGGGGCGGACCTTCACGGTACGCAGGGTTTCCACTACGCCGACCGCCGTTGGAGTGCCAGACTTACTCGACATTCGTTTGTTACTCAACGGGAGAGGAATCCTGCACGGACCGACCGGATCAGACAGACGGAGGAGGTGAGGCGTTTCCCGATATCCGGTCCCGAAGGTTCCAGCAGTTCCTGCGTCCGGGTCATGAAATCACAGGTTTATTCTCTTAACGCTGGGGGGAATAACTAATGAGGAAAGCCTTAGTAGTAGTACTGGGCGTTTGCCTCCTTGCCCTGTTCGTCGGTTCCGTGTCGGCGCGCGACATCGACAGAAACGGCAAGAGAATCATGAAGGCCCTCTCCGACGACGAGAACCCTGCTCTCATCGACCAGGGTGTTCGCGGCCTCATGACATCCGCCGCTGTCGACACGTACTGGCTGGCCTGGTTCGACTTCGAGCAGATGAACTGGCAGGGATTCACGGTAGTCGACAACACGGCCCAGGTGGGCACCTTCTTCCATGTCGACGACTTCGTCGGACTCGGCGGCGGCTCCTACGGGAACCTGTACGCCCCCGAGGGAGACCAGGCGATGTGGTGCGGAGCCCGTCCGGGCAGCGACTTCTACATGTGCTCGTGGGGGGCAGCTCCGGGTTACGGCAACAGCTGGAACCAGCTTCTGTCCTCGAGCGCGATCCCCTTCTCGGGGATCCTGACGTGGACGTACAAGGCTCACTACGACAGCGAGCCGGACTACGACATCACGTACATCGAGTACGACGCCGGCGACGACAACTGGACGGAGATAGCGAGCTTCGACAACTGGGACGTTGACACGGTTGTCACGCATCAGCTGCTCCTGACCCAGGCGGCGACGAAGCTGCGGTACCACTTCGTGGCTGACGCCGCGTGGTCGGACCAGGACGGCCTGTGGGACACCGACGGTGCTTTCATCGTTGACAGCATCACGGTCTCCGACGCGGGCGGCCTGATCGACTACGAGAACTTCGAGACGGCGACGGTGGGCGACCTTGCGGCCGGGATCTGGACGGCCGGCGGCGCCGAAGCGTTCGGCTCTTACACGGGCCTGGCGAACAGCCTCGTCGACAAGGACCCCTGCGGTGACAACTTCGGCACCCAGATCGTCTTCTTCGACGGCTCGCCGTACCCGTCCGCCGATTACTCCGGCCTGTTCGACACCCCGTTCTGCTCCGGCCCGGGCGGCATCGAAGCCCCGTGCCAGAGCGTGAACGTGGTCTCGCCGGTCATCGACGCGACGAAGTACTCGACCAACCGCGACGAGGTGCAGGACGCGACGATCCCCAACACCTCCACACTCGGCGGATGCGCCATCCGGTTCACCGTGTACCGCGACCTCCCGGTCGACAACCTCGTGTTCTACACCTGGGGCGTGCGGAACATCGACGAGACGGGGTGTCCGGGGATATGGAAGAACCGCAACTACGTCTACTACGGCGGTGACAAGGACTACATCCCGACCGGCGCGGATATAAGCGATCTGATCACCTCCGACCTGCCGATCCAGGTGACGATCGGCGTGCAGGACATGTGCGATGCGTGGTACAGTTCCTTCGGTACCTGCGCCGCGCATACCCCCTCGCCGTGGCTCGACAACCTGGCCGTCTACCGGTACGAGACGGTCGGCCCGCAGTGGAGCTGGCGCAACCTTGACATCTTCAACGACACCTGGCCGACCGATCTCTCGATCGAGAGCTGGTGCCGCGCCGATGCGGCTAACGACCTTAGCGGGAACGAGGACCCCATCATCCGTCCGGGCGATTCGATCGTTGTCGATTGCTCGGGGCCGTTGTCGCCTCTCGATACCCTTGTCGACGGTCAGGCGCGCGTGTACTGCCATGTCAACACCGAGTACATCGGAACCGGGACAAAGCCGGATCTGTTCGGCCCGACGCTTGTCGGCACGTACGGCACGTACGTGAGCGACGACGGGAACTGGACGATCCTGCACTGCCCGCAGGCCCTCACGGGCGCGGGCAACCCGGTCCTGAACCGGTACATGGTGGACCTGAACGACTCGCTCTTCACCCGCGGCTACATGATCGAGTACTATTTCAAGGCCTATGACCGGGCCGGGAACAGCTCGACCCTGCCGCGCTACGCCGAAGATCCGAACGGCTTCAGGTTCGAGTTCACCTGTCTGCCGACCCTGGCGAGCAGCGCCCTGTTCGTGAACGACAGCCAGGGGCCGGTCGAGACGTACTTCGACCCGGCGCTCGATGCCGTCTCTCCAGAGCCGGTCGATCGCTACTTCGTCAACAACGCCTCTTCGGCGGTCAGCAACGGCGTCGGCGCCTACGCCGACCCCGAGCACGTCAAGCAGGTATACGAGAAGATCATCTACGACGCGGGAGGCCACCACTTCGTCACGATCAGCGAGGGCACGGAGTACTCCGACAAGTCGAACGACGCCAACCTGTTCGTCGAGTTCCTCAAGAACTCGGAGCACAAGGTCGGCTTGTGGGTCTTCGGGGACGGAGTCGCGTACGATCTCGACGGATCGACATCGGCTGTCGCTCTCGAGCTGATGAGCACGATCTGCGGCGTGGCGCTGGTCAACGACAGCTACTATGACCTCACCGGCGGCCGCGAGGCCGGCGGCGTCGCGGGGCCGCTCATCACGGGGGTCAGCGGCACGCTGTTCTCCGGGTTCGAGTACTATGCCGACGGCGGATGCCCGGGAATCCCCCGGTTCGACGTGATCGAGAAGACCGGGCCGGGCGCGTACTGCCTGCAGTACCCCGATTTCAACAGCCTGCAGTACTACGCCGGTATCTACACAGACCAGACCAACAACTTCGGCTACCCGATGAGGACGGTCTGGATCGGCCACAGCAATTACTGGGTGGAGAGTACAAGTCTCGGCATCCCGGCCCGGAACCGGATGGTGGACGCCGTGTTCAAGTTCTTCGAGAACCCGGTGAACACCGACATCACCGGCGACCAGACGCCGATGGCGTTCGGCCTCGCCCAGAACTTCCCGAACCCGTTCAACCCGTCGACCCGCATCTCGTTCACGTTGCCCGCCAGGAGCCGCGTGAGCCTGCGGATCTACAACGTTGCGGGCCGGCTGGTGAAGACCCTGGCCGACGGCGCGATGGACGCCGGTTCTCATGAGCTGACCTGGGACGGCACCGACAATCTCGGGGCAGGCGTCGCTTCCGGCGTGTACTTCTACACGATCAACGCCGGCAACGGCTATGAGAGCACAAAGAAGATGGTCATTCTACGATGAGCGACCGGAGGATGCCGTTCGTCGGCGGGTCGATCGGCCGGATCCTCAACGGGGGAGTCGTCGCCGGGCGAGGATATTGGAGAAGTCCTCCGTCCTGTTGATATAGTCGATCCCGTTGAATCCGGCCCGGGCGAGCAGGGTTTCCATAGAGCGCACATTGAACTGGTTGGCGTCGAGGGGATATCCGGGCAGTCGCTTGATCATCCGGAGCATCCGCCTCGCCGACTCCTTCGCCATGACGCGCCTGCTGTTCTTGAGCGGGCCCCTGATGAAGAGAAGACCTTCGTGTTTGAGCCAGCGCGCGGCCTTCGAAAGGGCGGCTCCCGGCTCGGGTATGTGCTCCAGCACATCGAGGAAGGTTATCACGTCGAACTCGGAGCCCCACCTCGCCTCCTCGACGTCCTCGATCCTGCTCCGAACAGGTTCGAGGCCGAAGCGCTCCCGGGCGATGCGGGCCATCGAGGCGTTCAGTTCTATACCGTCGACCTCGAAGCTGCTCCGGCGGGCCTCGTCGAGGAAGACTCCGCCCGCGCAGCCGACGTCGAGCAGGCGTCCCGATGCGGCGCCAAGCATGCCGAGTATCTCCTTCGCCTCCAGGCGGAGCTGGGGCTCGGCGGACAGGTAGTCCTCGTCCCAGCAATTTCCCACCCAGCCGCCTCCGGCTGAGAAGTACTCGTCCCTGAATATCATATCCTGCTCCTCGCCGGTGATCGGCGGATGGATGAACTGGTGGGTGCAGCGCCCGCACCGCATGAGCCAGAAGCGCCGGCCGTGCCAGTCATGATAGAACGGATCCCTCGATGCGGCCCGGCCGCATACGGGGCAGGCAACGGCGTTCATATCCCCGTCCTTTCGCGTGCTGTACCCCTTGCCAGCGTACAAGCCGCGGGCATCTGCGCGCGAGAAAAAAGTGCTGGAAACCGGCGCGGAAACAGATATATTTCCCCGATTGCCGGGCCGCGGGCCTGTCCGCCGCCCGGCGTTTCGTTGCCGGGCATCGAACGGCCGGCGGTGCCCCCGGCGCCTGAACGGCGCGGCCTCCGGCGCGCGGGAGAGACGATGAAGATCGCATACACCGGGCTGGACCTTCCCGAGGGGAAGGTGAGGTACGAGGACCCCGTCGTCCGCTCGCTCGCGGCGAAGTTCGCCCCGAAGAAGGTCACCCCGTACTATTTCGAACTCGTCGGGGACGATTTCGAGGCGGCCGATATCATAGTCGTCTCGCGCGAGCGCGTCCTCGACCTGCTGATATACGACATCGAGAAGATAGAGACCCGCCTCGGGCGAAGCGAGGACCCCGGGGAACGCGCCGCGCTGGCCGCCGTCCTCTCCGGGCTCGAGAGCGAGACGCCGGTCTGCGACATGGATCTCGGCGCGGCCTCCGCCGCACATATCCGCCAGATCGGCCCGCTCAGTCTCAAACCGGTGCTGCTCGTCGATTCCGGCGCGGTCGACGCGCAGTCCCTGATCCCCTTCGCCCTCGAGAAGGCCGGCATGATGTTCTTCTACACGGCGGGGGAGCAGGAGGTGCACGCCTGGCTCGTCGGCAGGGGGTTCAACGCGCAGGACTGCGCCGGCAGGATCCACACCGACCTCGCGCGCGGGTTCGTCAAGGCCGAGATCGTCACGGTGGACGACATGCTGCAGTGCCACTCGATGTCCGACGCGCGCAGGCGCGGCCTGAGCCGCCTCGTCGACCGCGACTTCGTCATCCCCGAGGGGACCGTCCTCGAGATCAGGTTCAATATCTGATTGTTCGCCGGGGGGGCGCCTGGATCCGCCGGCAGGCCCGGGGCCGCTTCCTCAGGCCGCCGTCTCGATCTTCGTCTGGATCAGCTTCGATCCGCTGAAATCCACCTCGAGCCTCTCCGCTCCGAAGGCCCTGCCGAGCGTCTCCATCGTCTTCTTCGCCGAGCCCTGCACCTCCGAGCGCATCCTGTCGACGAAGTCCTTCGCCATCAGCCCCGCCTGCTGCTTGGCCTCTTCCTTGAGCCGGTTCTTGTCCGCCTCGTTGAATCCCGGCCCGAAGGCGCGGTTGAGCAGATCGGGTATCAGCCACGGCAGCAGCTTCGAGCTCTGCTCGTCGTAGAAGAACACGTCCCGTATGTGCGTCTGGTAGAAGCAGTCCGGCATCCGCAGTCGATAGGATCCGCCGCCGGCCCGCTCGATGACGAAGTCAGGGCTTCTCAGGTCGTATCTGAAGTCGATCTCGAACTCGAAGATCATCGCCATCTTCTTGTTGCTCAGCAGCCACGTGAGGTACCGCTTGCCGAACTCGCCGAGCCAGTGGTCCGCCGCCGTGACGATCTCCTTGGTGATCATCTTGAACACGACGAGCTCGCCGACGCTGCGCAGCTCCTCGATGGAGGCATGGATCCGCACGTCCATGCCCCGCGTCTTCCCCTTCCTTCTTCTCCACGCGATCGCCAGCGCGAGCGCCGCCACGAGCCCGACGCCGGCGCCTGCCAGAAAAACTTCCATCGCGCATCTCCCCGGGCGGTTGGACCGGTTTCAGTTCCGCATGATCCCTGCCGGGAGCGTACGTCCGCGCCGCACAAAATGCAACGAGAGATCCTACCTTTCCCCGTCGCAATCCGTACCGATCGTATACCCGCACCCCTCGTCCTCGACGGCGTGCGGGTCGGAAGCGTCGTGAGGCACGATCGCCTTCGCCTCGGCGTCGACCGATACGCCGTTCTCGCCCCGGATGCGGTAGACGACCGTGTAGACGCGTCCGTTCCCGCCGCCCATGCGCTCGCCGCGCAGCTCGACGAGGTTCGGGCAGTGGACGATCATGTCGTTCATCGTTTTCCCGTCGCCCCTGTGGTCCTCGGGCTCGTCGCTGCGCACCTCGATCACGATCGCCATAGAGAGATCGATCGGCCTGCCGCAGGCATCCTCGGCCGACTCCAGGAGCATCTGGGGGGTCACCGTGGTGTACTTGTGATTCGGCGACCATATGAGAAGGGGCTCCTCGCGAACGATGACGACCGGCGGACGCCGGTCGTCTATATGGACCGTCGATCCGCATGTCGTCGTGTCATACCCGTCGCTCACCATGACCTCGACGGTGAACGAGTCCACGCACAGGCAGTCGCCGGTGATCGTCAGGACAGGGGTCGCCGAAAGGGGATCGTCGATCGAGACTTCTCCGCAGTCGACAGACCAGTGGAAGAGCAGCGTGTCGCCGTCGGCGTCGCTCGAGCCCGTCGCGTCGAGCATGACGGCCGCGGTGTCGGAATCGACCGTGACGGAGTACGGCCCCCCTGCGTCGCAGACGGGGGGAGCGTTGATCCAGGCCACCGTGACGGTGTCGGTCATGGCGGTACCTGTTCCGGGGTGGAGGGCGCTGACCAGAATCATGTCGGTGCCCGGTCCGCCGTCGCCGCTATAGGTGAACGCGGCCGCTCCATCGTCGCCGGTCGGCGCGGTCAGCGTTTCCGACATGTTCGGTCCGGCGAGCACGAGGAAGGTCACGTCAAGCCCCGCCACCGGGTATGTCTCGTGGTCTTCGGCGCGGAAGACATGCGCCGGCACCGTGTGCTCCCCGCCCCGCGGAAGCTCGGCATGCTCCGGCTCGGCGTCGATGTCCACGTGCAGCATATAGGCGAGGGCCTCATCGGTGACCTCATCGAGCTCCGGTATTCCCGTCCCGAAGAACCCGCCGGTCGAGAGGGCGCAGCCTTCCAGGAGCGCGGCCCCCGCGGCGTCGGGCCCCACGCCGACAGCCGAGACCATGATCCCGGCGGCGCCGAGATCGGCGCATATCGCGGCCGCCGAATCGGGATAATCCGCGGCTCCGCTCCCCGCGATCAGCACGTGCCGGTCGAGGATCCCCGGATCGTCCAGCATCGACCGGGCGGCCAGCAGGGCTCCCGGCAGATCGAACCCGGACCCTCCGACGATCCGGTCGGCGAGAAGGCCCTGCAGCGCCGGAACAATAGCATTGGCGAGATTATCGGCCGTGACCGGCGTCGGCATGAGCAGCACGCCGACGGTGTCGCCGTAGACAAGGGCCGCCGCGGTAACGGTCCCGTCCTGGGGGACCAGATCGGGATCCGACAGCGATCCGCCGAGCGCCCCCGCCAGCGCGGTGAGCTCGTCGGCGCCGATGCTGTCCGAGACGTCGATGCAGATCACGATATCGCTCGGCCCGACCTCCGAGTGGAAGGCCCCGAACGATCCGGAGTTCGAGAACGCTCCGGAAGAGGGAGCAAGAAGCTCTTCCTCTGAGCAGCCGGCGATGACCAGGACGGCTAGCGCCGCGCAGAGGGTCGGAAGAAGGTGTCTTTTCATCGATGCACTTCCTTTCCCGTGTTGAAGTTTCCTCGAGCGGTGGCGACAGCTCCGCCCTGACTCCGCTTTGCTGTTTCCAGTGAAGGCAGCAGTATAGCATAATAGGAATAGTTTTTCAACGATCCCCCTCGCCGGAGCGAAGGAAAATATGTACAGTGACGCCTCCCTGTATTATGCTGATATCCGAATACCAGTTACGAGGAGTCCGGAATGAACGTACTGCTGATTCTCGCCGTCTCCGCCGCGGTTTTCTACCTCGGATACCGGTTCTACGGACGGTACATCGAACGGATATTCGACGTCGACGGGAGTCACACGATGCCGTCGGTGGAGATGAAGGACGATGTAGACTACGTCCCCGCGCGCAAATTCGTCCTGTTCGGCCACCATTTCGCCTCGATCGCCGGGGGAGGGCCGATACTCGGGCCGACCTTCGCCCTGATATTCGGCTATCTGCCGGTGTGGTTGTGGATAGTCCTGGGGACGATCTTCATCGGCGCCGTCCATGATTTCACGGCGCTGCTCGCCTCGGTGAGGGAGAAGGGCAGGTCGATGGCGGAGATCGCCGAGAAGACCCTCGGGCGGACCGGCTTCATGCTTTTCATCGGCTTCACGATCATCATGCTTCTGATGGTCGCCTCGGTGTTTCTCACGGCGACCGCCAAGGCGCTTTCCTCGAGATATCCCCTCGAGTACTTCGGCGTCGCGTCGAGCATGATCCGGACCGTGCGGGAGACGGTGGTCGTCGACGGCGCGGCGACCGTGGTGACCAAGGCAGTGATCGGCGGCATCGCGTCGACGTCGGTGATCATCATCACGTGCTGCGCGCCGCTGCTCGGATATCTCCTCTACAGGAGAAACATCAACACCGCGCTCGCCTCGGCGATCGCGGTCGCCGTCTGCGTGGTGTCGGTCGTCGTCGGGTTCTACAACCCGATCTCCATCGACCCGTTCGCCTGGCAGATCATCCTCTCCGTGTATACGATATTCGCGGCCGGCGTTCCGGTGTGGCTCATCCTGCAGCCGAGGGATTTCACGAACTCGTTCATGCTCTATTTCGGCATCATCGTCATGATGGCGGGGATCGTCGCCGTCGGTCTGCGGGGGGCGGTCGTCGTCGCCCCCGCGGTGAATATCGCCGAGGCGAACACGATGAGGGAAGTCGGCGCGGTATTCCCGATACTCTTCATCACCGTCGCGTGCGGCGCGATCAGCGGATTCCACGCCCTTGTCGCCGGCGGCACGAGCTCGAAGCAGCTGTCGAAGGAGAAGCCCGACGCGAGGTACATCGGCTACGGCGGGATGGTGCTGGAGGGAATGCTGGCGCTCGGGGTCCTGATAACCGTCGGATACGGGCTCGGGTTCGGCGAATTCGTCAGGATCGTTCACCCCGAGATAGCGGCGAACTCGAACCCCATACTGGCATTCGCGCTCTCGCTCGGCGGATTGCTGAACGACGCGTTCGGCATCCCGAGGATATTCGGCGCCGTCTTCGGGATTCTCATGGTCGAGGGGTTCGTCGTCACGACGCTCGACACCGCCGTGAGGCTGAACCGGTACCTCTTCGAGGAGCTCTGGACGGTGCTCTTCAGGTCCGTGCCCCGGATACTGAAAACGTACATCTTCAACTCCACCCTCTGCGTCGCCCTGATGTTCGTCATGGCGTACTTCAACGCCTTCGGCTCCCTGTGGAAGCTCTTCGGCTCGGCAAACCAGCTCCTCGCCGCCCTGACCCTCATCACGGTCTCGATGTGGCTCCTCAAGCGCGGCAAGCGGTATCTGTTCGTGTTCGTGCCGGGGATCCTGATGTTCGTGACCTCGATCTCGGCCCTGATCTATCTCCTGATCACGAGCTACATCCCGCAGAGATCGATCACGCTGACGGCGGGGGACATCATGCTGATGCTTCTTTCCGCCGGGGTCGTGTATCTGGTCGTGAAGTTCATGAGGGAGAACAGGAAGGCCGTATCGTAGCGCTCCGTCGATTCCGCCGCAGAAGGGATGGAATGAGAAGGATCTGGATAGACCTGGACAACTCGCCCCATGTGCCGCTCTTCCGCCCGATAATCGACGAGCTCGGCAGGCGGGGAGCGGAGTGCGTCATAACGGCGAGGGATTTCGCCCAGACGACGAGCCTCCTCGAGTTCTGGGAAATCCCGTTCCGGCAGATAGGCAGGCACGGCGGGAAGCGCACGAGCGGCAAGATACTCAACCTCTTCTCCCGGGCGAACGAGCTGAGGCGCTATATTCGGGACGAGCGCGTCGATCTCGCCCTGAGCCACGGCTCGCGGACGCAGCTTGTCGCCTCGAAGTACCTCGGGATCGAATCGATCGTCATGATGGATTTCGAGTACACCGAGTCGAGGATATTCAACTTCTGCGCCGATCACATCATGGTTCCCGTCTTCATTCCCGACGCGAGGCTCGAGTCGGCGGGCATCAATCTGAGGAAGGTGGTCCGGTACCCGGGGTTCAAGGAGCAGCTCTACCTGGGCGGCTTCTCGCCCGAGCCCGGCTTCAGGGAGCGCCTCGGAATAGACGACGGGAAGATCCTCGTCACCATCCGCCCCCCCGCCATGGAGGGGAACTACCACGATTCGACGAGCGAGAGGATACTGCTCGAGATACTGGGGCGGCTCGCAGGGGTCGAGAACGCATATCCGCTGATAGTCGGCAGGACGCGAAGGGACAGGCAGTTCCTCGAGGAGAATTTCGAGGGGAAGATCAGTTTCCTCGAGAAGGCGGTCGACGGGCTGCAGCTGATATGGGCCTCGGACATCTTCATCAGCGGGGGCGGGAGCATGAACCGCGAGTCGGCCCTCCTCGGGGTGCCCACGTACAGCATATTCACGGGGAAAAAGCCCTATCTCGACGAGTATCTCGCCGGGCAGGGGAGATTGACCTTCATCGACAGCCCGGAGAAGATCGGCCTGCTCGAGATCGCGAAGCGCGAGATCCCCCGCGCGTTCAGCGGCGGCAACGCCGGCCTGGTCGAGGAAGTGGTCGATATCGTGCTGTCCTTTTGATCCTGATAGACGGGAACCCGCCATGGACCCGAGGAACGTGACCGAAGAGCTGTACGGCAGACTGAAGCGCGGCGGCTTCAGGGGCTTCGATCCGTACGACGGCCTCGGCAGCCGCGTCTTCAGAATGAGCCCCTTCTTCAGGTCGAAGACCTGCCGCCTCGTGTGGATACAGCTGTTCAAGCGCTCCCCGGTGAACCTGCGGCCGGCGGCGCTGGTGCCGAAGGGGCGCAACCCGAAGGGACTCGCCCTCGTCATACGGGGCCTGGCGGACCTGTACCGGCTCGAGGGCGATCGCGCGCGCCTCGAGGACGCGTACGATCTGGCCGGGATCATCCTCTCGCAGCGGGCCGCCGGGAGGGAGTACTTCTGCGCCGGGTACGATTTCTTCTGGCAGGCGAAGGCGTTCCCGGTCCCCGAGTTCACCCCGAACATGGTCGTCTCCACCTTCGCCGGGCACGCGTTCCTCGACCTCTATGGTATCGACGGGGACCGGCGGTGGCTCGAATACGCTCTCGGGGTGGGCAGGTTCATCGAGGGGGAGCTTACGATCTTCGAGTCGGACGACGCGGCGTTGTTCGGGTACGTACCGGGCGAGAGCGCCGTGGTCCACAACGTGAACCTGATGGGGAGCGCGTTTTTGGCGAGGCTCTTCAGCGTCACCGGCGAGGAGGGGTACGCGAAGCGCGCCGTCAAGGCGGCCGCGTACACCCTGAGGGCCCAGAGGAGCGACGGGGCGTGGGAGTACGGGGAGCGGGCGCACCACCGATGGGTCGACAATTTCCACACGGGGTTCAACCTGGTCTCGCTCGACACGGCGCGCCGGTGCCTGTCGACCGACAGGTTCGACGACGCGATCGAACGGGGGCTCGAGTACCACAGGAGGAACCATTTCCTCGAGGACATGACCCCGAAGTACTACGATACATCGCTGTATCCGGTGGATATCCACAACTTCGCCCAGGGGATCGTCACGTTTCTGACCTTCGGCCGCCCCGAAGAAGCACGGAAATTGCTTGAAAGGGCTATCGAGACGATGTGGGACGGGAAGAGGCATTATTTTTATTATCAGAAGACCAGGCTGTACACGAACAGGATCGACTACCTGCGCTGGAGCCAGGCCTGGATGTTTCATGCGCTCGCCAGGTTCGCGTCGTCCGGGAAAACCGGGTGAGCGGGGAGCGATCGTGGGGGCCTTCAATACGATATACGAGAGATCGCCGCGGTTCCTCAGGAGCCTGTACGTGAACGCGTACGGGCTGAACAATGTCAGGAGGCTGAGGAGATGGGAGCGGCTGCTCGCCGGTATAGCGTACACCGAGAGACTCGACCACGGCGGGCAGGTGGCGCTTGTCGAGGGAATGTTGAAGGACGTGATACGGCGCGCCGTGGAACGTGTTCCGTTCTACTCCCGCTTCTCCGCGCTGGCCGGGGATCTCGAGCGAAGAAGCGTATTCGACGTACTGAACGAGTTCCCGCTGATAGACAAGGAGACGATCATCGCGGATCCCGGCGCCTTTCTGGCGCAGGGGGCGGACGGGTTCGTCGTATCGAGGACGTCCGGCACCACCGGCACGCCCCTGAAGGTCTGCATGGACAGGGACACCTTTCTCCTCGCCGACGCGCTGTGGTGGCGGCGGACCGCGTGGGCCGGGTACGAGGAGGGCGACTGGATAGCGAGACTGGTGGGGGACCCGGTCGTTCCTCTGAGGATACAGGATCCCGACCAGCCCTGGATGATCTCGCTGACCGACAGGAGGATATACCTGTCAACCTTCCACCTGAGCGCGCGGACCGCGGTCAGGATCGGCGGGCTTCTCAACAGGAGAAAGCCGGCGTTCATCATGGGATACCCGTCCTCTCTCGAGATCCTGTGCCGGTATCTCGACGAGAGCGGATTCAGGCTGGAGTGGAGCCCCAAAAGCGTTCTCTTTTCCAGCGAACCGATGTACGATCACCAGGAACAGGCAATCCGCAAGCTGATAGATGCGCCGATCAGGGGGCTGTACGGTTCGGGGGAGCGGATGGTGTCGGCGGCGCAGTGCGCAAGCGGGAACTACCATCTGTCCCTCGTGGACGGATACGTGGAAGGGCAGTTCGGCATCATGGACAATGTCAGACCGGCCGCGGTGACCACCCTGACCAACGGGGTCATGCCCCTGATCCGGTACCGGCTGGGCGACGTGATCGAAACGCACCCCGGGTTCAGGTGCGAATGCGGCAGGACTCTTCCCGTCATGTCTCCCGTCATCACCAAGGACGAGGACTGGATCGTGACACCCTCGGGGAGGATGATCTCGCCGAGCGCGGTCGTCTGGGCCTTCATACACCAGGAGATAAGCGGGATCGCCAGCGGCCAGGTCGTCCAGCGCGACGGGAGATCGGTGACGGTGTACCTGAACACCGGCGAGGACAACTTCAACAGGCACAAGGATGCGCTGCGCAGGTCGATGGAAAGGGTGTTCTTCGGCGAGATGGATGTCGATGTGGTCAGGACCGACCGCGTCGACGTCAGCCGGGCGGGCAAGTCCAGGTTCATCGTGAACGAACTGAGACAGAGGAAATAAGGATGCTTCAGCTGACGCAGAATCTCAAGACAGGCAGGATGGAGCTCTCGGAGGTGCCCGTGCCCGCCGTGGGCAGGGGCAGGGTCCTCGTGAGGAACCGCTATTCGGTGATCAGCGCGGGGACGGAAGGCGGCAAGGTCTCCACGGCGAGGAAGGGGTATATCGGCAAGGCGCAGGAGAAGCCCGAGCAGCTCAGGCAGGTCTTCGAAACGTTGAAAAGCGAGGGGATCGCCTCGACGTACCGGCGCGTGATGAACAAGCTCGACGCACTCTCACCGCTGGGCTATTCGGCCGCGGGAGTGGTGGAGGCGGTCGGAGAGGGCGTGACGAGATTCAGGGTCGGAGACAGGGTCGCGGCGGGAGGCGAAGGGGCGAATCATGCCGAAGCGGGTTCGCTCGCGGAGAACCTGATCGTGAAGGTCCCCGACAGCGTCGATCTCAGGGACGCCGCCTACGCGACGGTCGGGGCGATCGCCATGCAGGGGGTCAGGCGGGCCGGGCTCTCGCTGGGGGAGAGCTGCGTTGTGATCGGGCTGGGCCTGATCGGCCAGTTGACCGTCCAGATTCTCAAGGCGGCCGGGGTGCGGGTCGCCGGCATAGACATCGATCCCGCCATGACGGAGCTCGCCGTAAGGTCGGGGGCCGATATCGCCTTCACGCGGGGCTCGGGTGACGAGGAGCAGGCGATCGTCTCCTTCTCGGGGGGGTACGGCGTCGACGCCGTGATCATCACTGCCGGGACCTCGAGCCTCGATCCGGTCGAGCTGGCCGGCCGGCTCTGCCGGCGCAAGGGGAAGGTCGTCATCGTCGGCGCGGTGCCCACCGGATTCAGCAGGGAGCACTACTACCGCAAGGAGCTCGATCTGAGGATGGCCACCTCGTACGGCCCGGGGCGCTACGACCCCAACTACGAGGAGAAGGGGATCGACTACCCGATCGGATACGTGAGGTGGACGGAGA
>JAQVGR010000274.1 GCA_028696635.1 Candidatus Krumholzibacteriia bacterium
GGCGAGCCGATCAACCCCGAGGCGTGGATGTGGTACTACAAGGTCATCGGCAAGGAGCGCTGCCCGATCGTCGACACGTGGTGGCAGACCGAGACAGGCGGCATCCTGATCACGCCGCTCCCCGGCGCGTGGGAGCTCAAGCCCGGTTCGGCCACCCTCCCCTTCCCCGGGATCTTCCCGAAGGTCCTGCGCGAGGACGGCACGCCGTGCGATCCGAACGAGGGGGGCTACCTCACCATCCAGAAGCCCTGGCCCGGGATGATGCGGACGATCTGGGGAGACCCGGACCGCTTCCGCGAGACGTACTTCACGAAGTACCCCGGGATCTACTTCACCGGCGACGGCGCCCGTGAGGACGAGGACGGCTACTTCTGGATCATGGGCCGGGTCGACGACGTGATCAACGTCTCCGGCCACCGCATCGGCACGATGGAGGTCGAGAGCGCCCTGGTCAGCCACGAGACCGTCGCCGAGGCGGCCGTGGTCCCGATGCCCCACGAGATCAAGGGGCAGGGCCTGTACGCCTTCGTCACGCTGACCGAGGGAGTGGAGAAATCCGAGGCGCTGAAGAAGGAGCTCGTCGCTCACGTGGCCAAGGAGATCGGCCCGATCGCGAAGCCCGACGTGATCCACTTCGCCGACGCGCTGCCCAAGACGAGATCAGGTAAGATCATGCGCCGGATCCTCAAGAGCATCGCCGCCGGCAGCCACGACGTGGGCGACACCACGACGCTGGCCGATCCGTCGGTGGTCGACCACCTGCTCGCGGACCGGAAATAGCCCGGCGCTCATCAGGCGATCACGGGGGCGGGGACGGGGTTCCCGCCCCTTTTTCTATGCGGCGCGGCTCCGGTTGACAGCGGGCCCCGAATGGGGCTAGAGTGAAACGGTGCTCCGATACAGGATGATCCCGGAGGGAGGAGTCGCTTGAGCGAAACCGGTCGCCTCATGGTCAGCATATCGGGGGTGCGCGGGATGCTCGGCGCGGGGATGAACCCCGAGGCCGCCGCCCGCTGGACCGCCGCCTTCGCGCGGACGCTCTCCCCGGGGAAGGTCGTTGTCGGGCGCGATACCCGGGCCTCGGGGCCGGCCCTCGCCTCGGCCGTGCACGGGGCGCTGCGCTTCGCCGGGTTCGACGTGATCGAGCTGGGGATCGCCGCCACCCCGACGGTCGAGATCGCCGTGCGGGATCTCGGCGCGTCGGGGGGGATCATCATCACGGCGAGCCACAACGACGAGCGCTGGAACGCGCTGAAGTTCCTCGGCTCCGCCGGCGAGTTCATCGACGCCGGGGCGGTCGAGGCGGTTCGGGGGCGCGTCGAGGAGGGCGGCCCCCTGTTCGAGGCTCCCGGGCGGATCGGCGGCTACGAGCTGTTCGACGGCGCCGACCTCGCGCATATCGAGCGGATCGTCGGCCTGCCGCTGATCGACGCCGAGGCGATCGGCGAGGCGCGCCTGAAGGCGGTCGTCGACTGCGTCAACGGGGCGGGGAGCAGGATCGTGCCGTCGCTGCTGCGCCGGCTGCGCGTAGAGACGATAGAGCTCTACACCGACATCGACGCCCCCTTCCCGCGCGATCCGGAGCCTCGCCCGGCGATGCTCGGCGAGCTCGCCGGGGCGGTGCTGGCCAGCGGCGCCGATATCGGGTTCGCCACCGATCCCGACGCCGACCGGCTCGTCGTCGTCGACGGGCAGGGAAAGGTGCTCAGCGAGGAGCTCACACTCTCGCTCGCAGCCGACTTCGTTCTCTCGCGCGAGAAGGGGCCCGTCGCGGCGAACCTCTCCACGACCCGCCGCATCGAGGATATCGCGAAACTGCACGGCGTGCGGGCGTTCCGCTCGAAGGTCGGCGAGGCGAACGTGATCGCCCTGATGAAGGAGCGCGGCGCGGTGATCGGAGGGGAGGGGAACGGCGGCGTGATCTATCCCCCGGTCCATTACGGACGGGACGCCATGACGGGGATCGCCCTGATACTCCAGCATATCGTCTCGTCGGGGGAGCCCCTCGCCCGGCTGGTCGCCCGGCTGCCCCGCTACGAGATCGTCAAGGAGAAGTTCGCGTTTTCGGGAGACTTCGAATCCCTGACGGAGCGGTTGCGGGAGGCATTCGGCGGGGAATATAATCTCCTCGATGGCATACGAATTGATACGGAGGGGGGATGGGTGCACGTGAGGCGGTCCAACACCGAGCCGGTCGTGAGGATCATCGCCGAGGCCCCGACGGGGGCCGAGGCGGAGGACCTCGTCCGCAGGGCGGCCGGAGCGCTGCGGGAATGATCCCGATCCGCCGCGTGCGGGACAGACGAGGAGCGACAGATGTGCGGCATCATCGGATATATCGGAAAAGCGAATAACGTCGGCGAGATCCTGCTCGAGGGGCTCAAGAGGCTCGAGTACCGCGGGTACGACTCGGCGGGGCTGGCGATCGTGCGCGACGGGGCGCTGGTGACCGAGAAGACCCCCGGCAAGATAGCGAAGCTCGAGCAGATACTCGAGGGGCGGGACCTGTCCGGCACGATGGGGATCGCCCATACCCGATGGGCCACCCACGGCGAGCCGAACAGGGTCAACGCGCATCCGCACTACGACGCGAATATGAGGATCGCCCTGATCCACAACGGGATCATAGAGAACTACCAGACGCTCAAGAAATCGCTCCAGGCCGAGGGGCACGTCTTCCGCTCGGAGACCGACACGGAGGTCCTCGCCCACCTGATCGAGCGGTTCTACACGGGGAAGGATCTCGAGACCGCCGTTCAGAAGGCGCTCGAGATGGTCGAGGGAACCTACGGTATCCTCGTGATTTCCGCCACCGAGCCCGACAAGATAGTCGGCGCGCGGAACGGCTCGCCGCTCGTGGTGGGGATCGGCGACGACGAGTACGTGATCGCCAGCGACGTCGCGGCGATCCTTCAGCACACCCGCCAGGTGATCTACCTCGAGGACCAGCAGATGGTCGTAGCCACCCCCGATCATTTCTCGACGATGACCGTGGGGAACGAGTATGTCGAGCATATCATCCAGGAGGTCGACTGGGACCTCGATATGATAGAGAAGGGCGGCTACGAGCACTTCATGCTCAAGGAGATCTTCGAGCAGCCCGAGACGATTCGCAACGCGATACGGGGCCGCCTGATCCACGAGACCGGACAGGCGCGCCTCGGCGGGCTCAGCATGACCCCCGAGGAGCTGCGCGAGGTCAGGCGGATCGTGATCCTCGGGTGCGGCACGAGCTGGCATGCCGGCCTGCTCGGCGAGTACATGATCGAGGAGAAGGCCCGGATCCCCGTCGAGGTCGAGTACGCGAGCGAGTTCCGCTACCGCAACCCGATCCTCGACCCGGGGACCCTCGTCTTCGCGATCAGCCAGTCGGGGGAGACGGTCGACACCCTGGCCGCCCTGCGGGAGGCGAAGAACCGCGGCGTTCCCTGCATGGGGATCGTCAATGTCGTCGGCAGCACGATCGCCCGCGAATCGAGCGCCGGGGTCTATACCCACGCGGGGCCGGAGATCGGGGTCGCCTCGACGAAGGCCTTCACCTCGCAGATCAGCGTGCTCGC
>JAQVGR010000275.1 GCA_028696635.1 Candidatus Krumholzibacteriia bacterium
TTGTCGACGATCAGCTCGCAGCGGAACTCCCCCATGGCCGGGTAGAGATGCTCCTCCACGATCCGGCTGAGCCGATGGATCTCGTCGATGAAGACGACGTCGCGGGCCTCGATCTGCGTGAGGATGCCGAGCAGCTCGGCCGGGCTCTGGAAAACCGGCCCCGAGGAGGTGCGGATGTTGACGCCGAGCTCATGCGCGATGATGTGGGCCAGCGTCGTCTTGCCGAGCCCGGGAGGCCCGTAGAGGAGGACGTGGTCGAGCTGCTCGCCCCTGCGCCGCGCCGCCTCGATGAACACGGCGAGGTTCTCCTTGATCTTCGTCTGCCCGACGAACTCGGCCAGCGTGCGCGGGCGAAGAGTCGATTCCGACCGCAGTTCGTCGTCGGTCGGTTTCGGATCGGTGATCAGTCCGTCGGTCATGGTGTTCCCTCCGCTGCGTTCAGAGCGGGACGGCGCGCAGCGCCAGCCGCACGATCTCCTCGACGGAATAGGTCGCCGGATCGCGATCGAACACGATCCGCTCGAGCGCCCGCGCGGCGTTCGATCTCGTCAGGCCGAGCGACATGAGCGCGGCGACCGCCTCGTCGCAGGCCGGCGCCGGGCCCGGTCGCGCCGGCGCCCCCTCCTCCTCGCCCGGCTCGAGCCGGTCCTTCAGCTCGACGACGAGCCGCTCGGCCGTCTTCCGGCCGATCCCGGGCAGACGCACCAGCGCCCGTACGTCCTCCCCGCGGATCAGGCGGGAGAGCTCGGCGGCGCCGCACTGCGAGAGGATCGTCAGGGCGACGCGCGGGCCGATACCGCTGACCCCGATCAGCTCGAGAAAAACCGTCCTGTCGTATTCGTTCGCGAATCCGTAGAGCGTCAGCGCGTCCTCGCGCACGTGCAGGTGCGTGAAGAGACGAACCCGCTCACCTGCGGCTCCCAGCGCCGCCGCCGCGGGGGCCGGCACGTGCACCTCGAGCCCGACGCCGCCGACATCGACGATCAGCCCCGACGGCGTCGTCCCCGCGAGCCTTCCCTCGAGGGTCGATATCATCGCAGCCTCCCCGACGGAACGCCGGCCCTGAGCGCGTGGCAGAACGCCACCGCCAGGGCGTCCGATTCGTCCTCGCAGCCGATCTCGCGGCCGGGCCTGAGGAGGCGGACTACCATCGCCGCCACCTGGCTCTTGTGCGCCGAACCGATGCCGGTCACGCTGCTCTTCACCTCTCGGGGGGCGTACTCGAACACCGGAATCCCGGCCTCGGCCGCGGCGAGGAGGATCACTCCGCGCGCCTGTCCGAGCGTCAGCGCGCTGCGGGGGTTGCGCGAGATGAAGACATCCTCGACTGCGACCGCCGCGGGATGGTGCTCGGCGATCACCCCGTCGATCCCCCGCTTGATGGCGACGAGCCGGACGGGCACCGCGTCGGCGCCGCCGACCCGTATCACCCCCGAGCCCCGGTAGCGGATCCCCTGACCCGTCGTCTCGACGATGCCGTACCCCGTGACGCGGCTTCCCGGATCGATGCCGATGAACAGAGGCACGTGGGGCGCTCCGATGCTGCAGGCGGTCCCCCGCGGGGCCGCAGGATCACTCTATCGAGTCCTCGATCTCCCGCAGGATATCGTCGGAAATATCGAAATTGGCGCTCACCTGCTGCACGTCATCGTTGTCCTCGAGGGCCGACACGAGCCGCATCACCGTCTCCGCCTTGTCGCGGTCGAGCGGCACCGTCGTCTTCGGGTACTTCGTCATCTCGGCGAGCTGCGGCGTGATCCCCGCCGCCGAGAACGCCCCTCGGATCGTCTCGAAATCATCGGGCCGGACGACGACCTCGAACTGCCCGCCCTCGCTGCGCACATCCTCGGCGCCGTTCTCCAACGCCACCTCGAGCACCCGGTCCTCGGCCGCCTGTGAGCGGTCAATGAGGATGACCCCCCTGGACTCGAACATGTAGGCGACCGAGCCCGGCTCTCCGAGGTGCCCGCCGTACTTGTTGAACAGGTGCCTGACCTCGGCGGTCGTGCGGTTCCGGTTGTCGGTGAGCGATTCGACGAGGAGCGCGACGCCTCCCGGTCCGTACCCCTCGAAGGTACACTCGTCGTACGTGACGCCGGGGAGCTCGCCGGTGCCTCGTTTTATCGCCTTGTCGATGTTCGCTGCGGGCATGTTGGCGTCCCTGGCCGCCGAGACTGCCGTGCGCAGGCGCGGATTGGTCTCGGGATCTCCGCCTCCCTCGCGCGCCGAGACGACCAGCTCCCGTATCAGTTTGGTGAAGATCTTGCTGCGCTCCGCGTCGACCTTCGCCTTCTTCCGCTTGATCGTAGCCCATTTGGAATGTCCAGACACTCCGGTTGCCTCCGTCGTGGCGAACGCCCCGCTATTCCTCTTCGTCCTTCTTGGCCTCGGCCATCAGCTTCTGCGCGATCTCGTGCGGGACCAACTCGTAGTGCGAGAATTCCCGCGTGTGGGAGGCCTTTCCCTGCGTCATCGAGCGCAGCGAGGTCGAGTAGCGGTGCAGGTCGGCGAGCGGGACCTGCGCCTTGACCTTCTGCAGGCTCCCTTCCTGCTCCGTCCCCTGGATCTTGCCCCGGCGCATCGACAGGTCTCCCATGACGTCTCCCATGTACTCCTCGGGGACGAGCACCTCGACGGTGTAGATCGGCTCGAGGATCACCGGCCGTGCGTCCTTCACCGCCGCCCTGAAACCCTTCGACCCGGCCGCCTTGAAGGCCGCGTCCGAGGAGTCGACCGTATGGAACGAGCCGTCGTAGAGGGTCACCCTGACGTCTTGCTCCGGATACCCCGCGACTACCCCCATCGACATCGTCTCGCGCACCCCCTTCTCCACCGCGGGGATGAACTTGCCCGGGACCACGCCTCCGACGATCCCGTTGACGAACTCGAATCCCTCGCCGCGGGGGAGCGGCTCGAGCCGCAGCCAGACATCGCCGAACTGGCCCCGGCCGCCCGTCTGCTTCTTGTGGCGCCCCTGCGCCTCGGCCTTCGCCGTTATCGTCTCTCGATAGGGGATCTTCGGCGGGACCATGTCGATCTCGACGCCGTACTGCCGCTTCAGGCGCCCGAGGATCACTTCGAGGTGCAGCTCGCCCTGTCCGGAGAGGATCATCTGGTGCAGCTCGGGGTTCGTCTCGACGCGGAATGTCGGATCCTCCTCCGACAGGCGCGCGAGCCCCATGGCGACCTTGTCCATGTCGCCCTTCGCCTTGGCCTCGATCGCCGTGTGCAGCGAGGGGGCCGGAACGGGGAGGCCGGCGAACTTCACCTGCTTCGACTTCGGGCAGAGGGTGTTCCCCATCTTGGCCGTCTTGAGCTTGACCGCGGCGCCGATGTCTCCGGCGGGAATCGTACCGGTCTCGGCGCGGTCCTTGCCGCGCATGAAGTAGAGCTGGCCGATCCGCTCGGAGTTCTCGATCGTCGCGTTATACAGGTCCTCGCCGACCTTCATCTCCCCCGAGAAGACCCGGATGAACGAGAGGTCCCCCAGATGCTTCTCCGAGAGGGCCTTGAAGAAGATACCGGTCGGGCCGAGATCGG
>JAQVGR010000276.1 GCA_028696635.1 Candidatus Krumholzibacteriia bacterium
CCGAGCGGTCCCCCAGCCCCCCGGGGAGCTGGAGCGAGTGCGTCGCATCGAATATAACAGGCGCTCCCGCAGCGCGCATCCTCGAAAAGGCCGTCATATCGACGACGAGATTGTTGTATCCGAACGAGCTCCCCCGCTCGGTGACCAGCACGCCGGAGGCGCCTCCCGCGCGGGCTTTCGCGACTGCGTTGTGCATATCTTCGGGGGAGAGGAACTGCCCCTTCTTGAGGTTCAGCGGCTTCCCGGCGGCCGCCGCCGCGAGTATCAGCCGCGTCTGCCGCACGAGGAACGCGGGGATCTGGAGGATGTCGCAGACCTCCGCCGCCGGGGCGGCCTCCTCGCGGCAGTGCACGTCGGTCAGCACCGGAGCCCCCGACTCGTCCCGCACCCGTTCGAGGATCCGGAGCCCCGTCTCGAGCCCCGGACCGGTGTACGAATCGACCGAGGATCTGTTGTCTTTGAGATAACTTGACTTGAAGATATATAAAAACCCGAACTCGCGAGACAGTTCGGAGCACTTGTCGGCTATGAACAGCGCGTCGTCTTCCGATTCGAGGACGCAGGGACCGGCTATCAGCAGCGGCTCGCGTCCCGGCGTGAAGATGAGATCGCCTATGCGGACGGGATCCATGGGCCCCCTCCCGCTATCCCTCGCGCCCGGCCGCGGCGGTCGCGCCGTGGGAGCGCGCGCGCCGCAGATCCTTCGCCGCCCCCACGAGCCCGCGGAAGAGGGGATGCGGCCTCATCGGGCGGGACTTGAGCTCGGGATGGAACTGGCCGGCGATGAAGTACGGATGGCCGGGAAGCTCGATGATCTCGACCAGATCCTGCTCGAGGTAGATCCCCGAGAATACCATGCCGTTCCCGCCGAGTATCTCCCGATAGTCGTTGTTGACCTCGTACCGATGGCGATGACGCTCGCTGATCTCGGTCTCGCCGTAGAGGCGGTGGGCGAGGGTCCCCTCCCGGATCACGCAGGGGTACGCCCCGAGCCGCATCGTGCCGCCCATCTTCGATTTGCTGCGCTGTTCGAGCATCAGGTCGATAACGGGATGCTCCACGTCGGGATCGAACTCGCTCGAGTTCGCGTCGAGCCCGCAGACGGTGCGCGCGAACTCGACCACGGCCATCTGCAGACCGAGGCATATCCCGAGGAACGGCACGCCGTTCTCGCGCGCGTACCTGACCGCCGTGATCTTACCCTCTGTCCCGCGGTCGCCGAAGCCGCCCGGCACGAGGACGCCGTCGGCGTGCTCGAGCCAGAGGGCCGGTCCGTCCTGCTCGATCTTCTCCGCGTCGACCCACTTGAGGTTGACGTGGACGTCGTTGGCGACGCCGGCGTGCGTGAACGACTCGATGATGCTCTTGTACGCGTCCACGATCTGGATGTACTTGCCGACCACGGCGATGTCGACGCTCTCCGTCATCGAGAATATCTTGTTGACCATCGCCTCCCATTCGGCGAGGTCGGGCGGCCCGACGTCGAGCCGCAGCCTCTCGACGACGATGTCGTCGAGCCCCTCCTTGTGGAACTGCAGCGGGACGTGGTAGATCGACTCGGCGTCGATCGCCTCGATGACCGAGCGCTCCTCGACGTTGCAGAACAGGGCGATCTTCGCCTTGAGCTCCTTGGAGAGCGAGCGGTCGCAGCGGCACAGGAGGATATCGGGCTGGATGCCGATCTCCCGCAGCCCCTTGACGCTGTGCTGCGTCGGCTTCGTCTTTATCTCGTGCGCCGTCTTGATGTACGGTACCAGCGTCAGATGTATGTAGAGGACGTTGTCGCGGCCCTGGTCGAGGCGCATCTGGCGTATCGCCTCGAGGAACGGCAGCCCCTCGATGTCACCTGTCGTGCCCCCGACCTCGGTGATCACCACGTCGACGTCGTCGCCGTTCTCCGCTGCGAGGCGTATGCGCTTCTTGATCTCGTCGGTCACGTGGGGGACGACCTGCACCGTCTTGCCGAGGTATCCCCCCTCGCGCTCGCGCGTGATGATCGCCTCGTAAACCTGGCCGGTCGTCACGTTCGAGCGCTGGCTGAGATTGCGGTCGATGAACCGCTCGTAGTGGCCCAGGTCGAGGTCGGTCTCGGCGCCGTCGTCGGTCACGAAGACCTCGCCGTGCTGGAACGGGCTCATCGTGCCGGGATCGACGTTGAGGTACGGATCGAATTTCTGCAGGACGACGCGCAGGCCGCGCTGCTTCAGCAGCAGTCCGAGCGACGCGCTGGCGATCCCCTTGCCGAGAGACGAAACCACCCCGCCCGTCACGAAGATGTATTTCGTCTTCTCTCCCAAGCTGCTCCCTGCCGTGGCACGGCGACGTTCGGCGGACGCGGCGACCGCCCTACACTACCCGTTAGCGCAGTCTCGTTTCAACTCTTTTTATGTCCTCCGGGCGGTCGACGCCGCACGTCTGCGCCCGGCAGTGCACCACCCGTATCCGGTGCCCGTTCTCGAGCGCCCGAAGCTGCTCGAGACCCTCGGCCTTCTCGAACGGGCCCCGTGGCAGCGAGCAGAACCGGAGCAGGAACGCCCGGCGGAAGGCGTAGACCCCGATATGATGGAGAAACACCTCGGCCCCGTGGGGGATCGCCGAACGGGAGAAGTACAGCGCGTGCCCGTCCCTGTCGACGGCGACCTTGACCACGTCGGGGCGCGCGATCGCCTCCGCCCCCCTGCTCGGCGTCGCCAGGGTGGCCATCACGCACCGCCTGTCGGCCTGCAGGACCTCTATCAGCTTCTCGACCCCCCGCACCGGCAGAAGCGGCTCGTCCCCCTGGACGTTGACGACAATCGGGTTGCTCCGGCGGGCGGCGACCTCGGCGACGCGCGCCGTGCCGCTCCGGTGGGAACGCGCCGTCATCTCCGCCTCGAATCCCGCCTCCCGGACGACCTCGAGGATCCGCCGGTCGTCGGTGGCCACCACCGGCGGCGCCGCCCCGCGCACGGCCGCGGCGAGCCGGGCGACACGGACTATCATCGGCACGCCTGCTATCTCGGCGAGCGGCTTGCCGGGGAAGCGCGTCGATCCGTACCGGGCGGGGATCACTATCAGGGCGTCACCGGGCATCTCTCACCTGGCGTACTGCTTCTGGCCATCCTCGTAGACGTTCCCGCCGGCGCAGTCCTGCGCGACGATCAACGGGAAGTCCTTCACGGTCAGCTTCCTGATCGCCTCCGCCCCGAGATCCTCGTAGGCGACGACCTCGGCCGCCGTGATCGAGCGCGAGATCAGCGCCGCGGCTCCGCCGGTGGCGGCGAAATAGACGGCCGTGTTCCGTTTCATCGATTCGACGACGGCGGCGCTGCGGGCCCCCTTGCCGATCATCCCCTTGAGCCCCTTGTCGAGCAGGACCGGGGCGTATGGGTCCATCCGGTAGCTCGTCGTCGGCCCAGCCGATCCGATCGGCTTCCCCGGAGGGGTCGGCGAGGGGCCGACGTAGTAAATGACCTGTCCCTCCAGGGGGATCGGCAGATCCTTCCCCCCGTCGATCAGGTCGACCAGACGCTTGTGCGCGGCGTCG
>JAQVGR010000277.1 GCA_028696635.1 Candidatus Krumholzibacteriia bacterium
GCGTGCCTCCGGGGACGAGCGCCTGCGCCGAGAAGAGCAGCCACAGGTAGGCGGCGTCCGAATCGGGGAGCAGCCCCGCGTGGCACTCGATGAATGTCTCGGTGCGGCCGCGGCGGCCGACCCCCACACCTACCCGCGTCGGATAGATACGCAGCTTCGCCCCATGCTGGACGACGACCCAGTCCAGGTTCTCCCGGTCGGCGATCGAGAGCGCGTAGGTGATAGGCGAAAGCCCCGAGAACCGCTCGGCCGAGAGTTCGGGGGCTTCGTCACGCTCGAGAAGCACGGCCACGGCGACCTTGCGCTCCCCCGCGCGCAGGATCGATGTCGCCCCGTCGCACCGCTCTATGCCGAACCCGAGGGCGCGGAGCAGCTCCGTCCCCCGCCTCGACAGCGCCCCGCGCGCGCTGCGTCCCGCGTCGATCCAGTCGGGGCGAAGGCGCGCCCCCGCGCGCAGCTCGTGCGTGGCCAGCAGTCCCTCGTTGCGAAGCCCCGGGAGGTCTGCTTCGAGGGAGGGAAGCACGTCGCGCAGCGACCGAAGGGCCGCGTGGCGGTCGGGCTGCTCGAGGGCTTCGCGGCAGACGCGCTCGACCTGTCCGCGGTCGAGCCCGGGATAGGCCGGCGGATCGTCGCCGGCGGGGCCGCAGAGCGATGCGCGGTCCTGGTGCAGAACGATCAGCAGGAGCGGCGCGGCGCGTCCTGCGTTGCGCGTCTTCCAGGCCGAGCGCAGTGCAGTCGAGGGCGGCGGTGCCGCGCTCTCGGCGACGAGCACCTCGAGAGGCGAAGCGCCCTGCCCGAGCGCGAGACCCACGACCTCGAACGGCAGCGAACCGGCAACTCTGACCGGACGAAGTGCTATTCCAGCGAGAAAACGGGATCGGGGGCTTGGCGCGCTCACCGGCGTTCCTCCAGAACGAAACGGGCGCGCTCGCGCCGGAGCATCTCGAA
This sequence comes from Candidatus Krumholzibacteriia bacterium, assembly GCA_028696635.1. Lineage (GTDB taxonomy): Bacteria > Krumholzibacteriota > Krumholzibacteriia > Krumholzibacteriales > Krumholzibacteriaceae > JAQVGR01. The sequence continues at coordinate 949 of JAQVGR010000277.1, forward strand.
GGGATTCATGCATCTCATGCGGAGACCGATACAGACATCGGGGATCTTGATCTTCTTTGCTGAGGTCCCTGCCTTCTCGTGCGTCACCACCGTGTACCCGTGCGCCAGAGCGTGAGCTATCAGGTAGTAGTCGGCGACCTGGAGGAACGTGCTCACCGCTGCGGGCTCATACCGTTGAGCCAGAGCCCACTCACTGACCGCGTGCAGAGAAGGCAACATCTCGGGATCGGGCTCGAGAAAGAAACTCCGCCCTTGATGAGACGCCCATTCCGAGAGCTCATCGTCTTGCGCTTCGAGCTCGGCTTCGACCTTCTCGATACTAAATACCGTCTCTTCAGAGTTTTTCAGCTTGAGCCACTCCCAGAATGCCGGGCAGAAATCGAGCCCGTAATGGAGATTTTTTGCCTGGATGAAAACATTGGCATCGAGCAGATACGTCATCAGTCAAGCACTCCCAAGCTGCGCCCGAGGTTCTGGAACGTGGTCTGCTTCGAGAAGCCGAGCAAACGGAATGCGTCGCGGTACAGCGTCTGTCCTTCGAGTGTATTGGCGATCAGCGCTCGTGCGAAGCGCCTGCTCACCCGGACCTCCTGCGTGAGGTAATAGTTTCCCCCCGATCCCCTGGGGAAAGCCAGTATTCGTGCCATCTCGTCATTATACGAATCCCAGAGCTCCTCCCGGGTCAGACCGCCCGCATCATGGATACGTCGCAGGATAACGAGGGTGCTGACCTTGAAATACCTCGACAGCCTGGAGATCTCCTCGTCCAGAGCGGCGGTACGGTCGTATTCACGGCTCAGAATCTCGAGAGGGACCAACAGTTCGGCCGCGACCTGATTGCACCAGCGCTCCACTCGATTATCGGGGATCTGTGACGCCTGCGAGTCGGAAAGCGCCGACTGTCCGAGCCAGATGTGGGCAAGCTCGTGCGCGAGTGTAAACATCTGAGCCGCCTTGGTATCGGCGCCGTTGACGAATACTAGCGGCGCCCGATCGTCGACTATCGCAAAGCCGCGAAACTCCTCCGGATCGAGACGGCGTCGGTTGTTGCTCAGAACGACTCCGCTGCACATGACGAGGATACCGGCGTCATCAGCCTGCGCGATAAAACGCCTCAGGGCGTCTGTCCACGTCGGCATCTTCCGACGTTCCTCGACATCGAACCCGAGAAGACGCCTGATGTCCGCAGCCGTTCTCTCGATATCGCTCGTCACGCGGGCGGATCCAACAAACCCGAGCGGATCTTCACCCGAGGAACGCGCGAAGTTTGCATACCATTCCTGACGTTGCTGACATACATACACCGTATCGAGCAGATCGGGACTCGGGCGTTCTATAAGTGCATTCTCTACAGTGCGGAAATCGGGGATCGGAACACGCTCTGTTGGCGGTTCCTGAAGGAATAGATATCCCACGGGGGCATGGGTGACCTTCGCGAATCGCTCGAGTTGTTTCAGGGTCGGGCGCTTCTCGCCTTTTTCCCAAGCATCAAGACTCGGGAAACGCGCTTCGAGCGCAGCCGTAGCAAATCCAGCCCGCTCACGAGCCCACGTAAGCAATTCAGGTTTGATTTCGACATACTGAGGCATGGAGCACCCTCTTCAAGGCTCGTACTATGATAATCCACTATTCACGATCCCTTCAACCTCTAGTCTGACGCGGAAGGTATTTCTTACTCGTACTTATTCCGAATTCTACGGTTTCGATGAAAACCGACCCGCTGTGGGCGTAAACACAAGGGGCGCCCCGGGCCCGAAGGCCGCGAGGCGCCCCTCCGGAACGTTCCGCGGGCTATTTCGCGAAACGGATCTTCTTGACGCGGTCGGCGCGAAGGTCGGTCATCGCGCAGGCCAGCGCGCCCCATGCACGCCTGCTCCCCTCGGCGTCCTTGTCGAAGAGCATCGCCGAATCCCGGTCGATCCCCACCGAGACGGCGTCCCCGATCGCGGCGAGGTCTGCGCTGAGGAATACGAACTGCCAGCCGTCCTCCTCCTTCTTCTCCCTGATCAGCGCCTCGACCTGCTCGCGGGTGAACTCGCCGCTCGCGTTCTCCTGCCCGTCGGTCACCACGGCGAAGATCACCTTTTTCGGGCGCGAGCGTGGCGCGAGCCCGGCGAGGCTCGCGCCCAGATCATTGATCCCCCTGCCGAGCGCGTCGTAGAGGGGGGTGTTCGCGCGCGGGACGTACGTCTCGCGCGTGAGAGGCTCGATCTCGCCGACCGGCCTGAAACGGTGGATCACCTCGTACGGGTCCCGGCCGTCGAACTGGACCAGGGTCATCGTCGCCTTCCCCTTCCCGGCCTGCTGGCCCTCGAGGAACGAGTTGAACCCGCCGATCGTATCGTCCCTGATCGTCTCCATCGAGCCGGTCCGGTCGAGGATCACGGCGATGTGTGTGCAGGAGCCGTTCGATTCGCTTTTTTTCGTGCGTCGTGCCATCGTGCTCACATCCTTTCTCTGAGGTCGCAGGAAGGACACGGCTTACGCCGTGTCAGAACATCCCTTCTCTTACCACGTTCGCTTTGCGGCCCTTCCCGAGCCTGATCACGCGCTTCGGATCGGCCGCCTCGTTCTCGG
>JAQVGR010000278.1 GCA_028696635.1 Candidatus Krumholzibacteriia bacterium
CCGATCCGTATTGAACGCTAGTACAGACCCGTGATCCGTTTCAGACTCCCGATCATCCTGCCAAGCCCCCTCCGGCCCCGGCGCTGCTGCTGCTCGCGCGCGAGCCGGTCGCTCTCGTAGAGGAGCATCCCGACGCAGGCGCTCCAGCTCTCCCCCGCGACGATCTCGCAGAGGCCGTCGAGGTCCGCCGGGCGCCCGACGCGCGCCGGCATCCCGAATACCTGGGAAGCGACCTCGCCGATCCCCTCGAGCTTCGACCCGCCGCCGGTGAGGACCGCCGAGCTCCCCGCCGGCTGCACACGCGGATCTCCCCATACGGCCGACTTGATCATGCTGAAAATCTCCTCGCAGCGGGGCTCGATGATGGCGGCGAGTATCTCCCGGCGGATCTCGCCTCCCTCGCTCCCCGACTCGGGGACGGTGAGCACCTCGCCGTCGCCGGCGAGCGAGGAAAGCGCCAGCCCGCGCCGCAGCTTGAGCTCCTCGGCCACCGGCCGGGGCAGGCGCAGCCCGACGGCGAGATCGTTGGTCACGTTGGCCGCCCCGGCGGCGAGCACTCCGCTCGCCCGCACGCTTCCCGACTGGTAGAGGACGAAGGAGCTCACCCCCGCCCCGAGATCGATCAGCAGGGATCCCGCTTCGCGCTCCGCTTCGGAGAGGACCGCGTTCGCCGCCGCGAGCGGCGTGAACACGATGTTGACGACCTCGTACCCCGCCCGCTCGACGACCTTCACGATGTTCTCCACATGCACCGTCTGCGCCGTGATCAGATGTATCTCCGTCCCGAGCCGCTCGGCCGTCATGCCGGCGGGATCGCGCACTCCCCGCGTGTCGTCCACGGTGAAGTCCTGCGGGATCGCGTGAAGGATCTCGACGTCTCCCGGTATCGTGATCGTGCGCGCCGTCCGGGTGACGCACTCCACGTCGGCGGCGGTAACCTCGCGCCTCCCCCCGCTGAGCGGGACCATGCCCCTGCTGTCGAAGGAGCGGATATGAGGGCCGGTGAGCCCCGTGCAGAGCCCGTGGATCTCGACCCCGGCCATGCGCGCCGCGTGCCTGGCGGTCCGCCGGAGGGTATCGGCCGCCTGCTCGATATCGACGATCATCCCCTTCCGGACGCCGGCGGACGGCTGCTCCGCCGCCCCGATGATCCTCATCGGGCCGCCCGCGCCCGTCTCTCCCACGAGCACTGCCGTGCGCTCGGTCCCGATATCGACGCTGACTATGAATTCCGGTAGCATGCCGGCGCTCTCACCTCCCCGGTGATCCGTTTACCTCACGACGACCTGTCGATCGAATCTCAGGTCGACCTCCGCGGGAAGCCGCCCCTGCTCGACGAGGGCGGGATAGACCGCCCTGAACTTCCTGATGCGCTCCTCGAACTCCTCGCTGCCGACGCGCACGAAGGTTCCCTCGCCCATCAGCACGAGCGAGATCTCCTCTCCGTCGAAATGTATCTCCGAGAGCTGCTCCGCCGGCGAGAATCCGAACCGCCCCAGGAGGGAGAGTACCTCGAGCGCGCGCATTATCTTGCCGCGGCCCGGCCCGTTCAGCTCTTCGCGCCGCAGACCCGTGATGACGGGCAGGTCGATCTGCGTCGCATGGAATCCGGCCGGGATGACGACCCCCTCGGCGTCCACCTCCGCCATCTCCCCGAGGGAGATCAGCGCGGCGGGCTGCCGCTCGTGCAGGTAGCAGTCGAGTCCGTGCGGGAGGCGCCGCCTGAAGGTGACCGTGCCGACGGCCGGGTCGTCCATCAGCAGCCTCCGGATATCGCCGAGCGGCACGAGGAAGACGTTCGCCCCCCGGTACGCGGCGACCTTGTCCCTGAGCGATGCGACGGCCAGATGCCTTCCGCCGTGCAGCCGCAGCTCCCGTATCTCGAACAGGCCGGTGAACAGGAAGACCCATGCGGCCGAGGCCGCCGCCGCGGCCGCAGCGCCGGCGAGCAGGAACCGTCTGCATAACCTGCGCTTCTTCGAACGGCTCCCGGGCTGTGCCGTACGGTAGCGTCTCATCGCGGTGTTCTCCTTCGCTCGAGCAGTTCGTCGCCCACCGTCCAGATATCGCCGGCGCCGAGGGTGAGCACGAGGTCGCCCTCGCGCGCGAGACCGCTCAGCGCCTCGATCAGGGAGCCGCGATCGGGCAGATAGGTGACCCGCCGCGCGCCTCCGCGCCGTGCCGCGCGGTAAATCAGCTCGCCGGTGATCCACGGGATCGGGGTCTCTCCGGCGGCGTACACATCGGTGATGAGGACTTCGTCCGCCTCGCGGAAGCAGCGGTCGAACCGCTCGTGCAGATCCCGCGTGCGCGTGTACCGGTGCGGCTGGAAGACCACGACGAGCCGGCGGTCGAAGGCGCGGCGCGCCGTGGCGACCGCCGCCGCGATCTCCGTCGGGTGGTGGCCGTAATCGTCCATTACGAGGACCCCCCCCTCCTCCCCGCGCCGCTCGAACCGCCTGCCGACCCCCTGGAACCGCCCGAACGCGCGCCGGAGGGCCTCGAACGGGATCTCGAGCTCGGCGGCGAGGGCGCAGACGCCGAGGGCGTTGAGGACGTTGTGCCGGCCGGGGATCCGCAGGAACAGCTCCCCCGCTTCCGCACCGTCGACCAGGAGCCTGAACGCCGAGCCCTCCGACGACTCGGAGAGGATCTCGCCTCTCACGTCCGCCTCGGGCCCGAAGCCGTAGGTCACGATGCGCCGGTCGATCCCGGGGATCGCCGCCCGCGCGTGCGCATCGTCGAGACAGACGATCACCACGCCGTGGAACGGCACGCGGTTGGCGAACACGACGAAGGCCTCCTGTATCGACTGCAGGTCGCCGTAGCATTCGAGATGTTCAGCGTCGATGTTCGTGATCAGCGCGATGGTCGGCGAGAGGCGGACGAAGTTCCCGTCGCTCTCGTCGACCTCGGCAACGAGGTACCGGCCCGCGCCGAGCCTCGCCGTCGCGTCGAGGCTCTTGACCCTCCCTCCGACGATGATCGTCGGATCGAATCCCGCCTCCTGCAGCACGACCGCGGCAAGCGAGGTGGTGGTCGTCTTGCCGTGCGCGCCGGCGACGGCGATCGCCGTGCGGATACGCATCAGCTCGCCGAGCATGTCGGATCGCGGGATCACGGGCAGGCCGGCGGCGGAGGCCGCGGCGACCTCGGGGTTGTCCGCCCCGACCGCCGATGAGACGACGAGCGCGTCGGCGCCCGCGATGTTTCCGGCGGCGTGCCCGCGGCAGACCGTCGCCCCGAGCCCCGCGAGTCGGCGTGTGATCGCCGACTCCTCGATATCGGAGCCGCTCACGGTGAATCCGAGATTGAGAAGAACCTCGGCGATGCCGCTCATCCCGATCCCGCCGATCCCGACGAAATGGATGTGCCGCACCTTGCCGAGCATCCTCGTCCCGCTCATCGCCGCTCCCCCCCGCGCCCGGCTGCCGCTGTGCCGACGAGCCGCTCGATGTCGTCGGCCACCGCCGAAGACGAGTCGGTCCGGCCGACCGAGGCGAGCCCGCGCCTCATCGCCT
>JAQVGR010000279.1 GCA_028696635.1 Candidatus Krumholzibacteriia bacterium
GCGGTGGTATACTGGGGTCGCGGCGGAGGGCTCCCATGATACAGTCGGACGACAGACATGCTGGCGGCTTCGTGCGCCCCGATCCGCGGACGATCCCCGAGGCGTTCGCCCGCGCCGTCAGCCGCTATCAGAGCCGCACTGCCCTGCGGTACAGGGACGGGAACGGCGCCTACACGGGGATCGCCTACGAAGAGCTCGACCGCCTCACCGACCGGCTCGCCTCGGCGCTTCGCCGTCTCGGCATCGAACCGGGGGACCGCGTCGCTATCATCGCATATCACGGTCCGAAGTGGGTGATCGCGGATCTCGCCGTCCTCAAGCTCGGAGCGGTCGTCGTCCCGATCTATCACACCCTCTCGCCCCCGGCGATGCGGTACATCCTCTCCGATGCCGGATGCCGTCTCGTCTTCGTCGAGACCGAAGCGCTGCGCGATTCGGTCGAGTCGGTCAGGGAGGGGCTGCCGGCCCTCGATCACGTCGTCCTCTTCGAGAAAGACCGGGACGGCGGCGGGTGCGCCGGCATCGATGACCTGCTCGACGCTGCGGCGGGGGAGGACCGCCCCGGGTACCCGGCGGTATCCCCGGATGACACGGCGACGATCGTCTATACCTCCGGCACGACCGGCGAACCCAAGGGGGTCGTCCTCACGCACGGCAACATCGTCTCGAACGCTCTCGCGTTGGCGCGCAGGTTCCGTGGCGGACCGGACGATGTCTTCCTCTCCTTTCTCCCTCTCTGCCACATGTTCGAGCGGACCTGCGGGTACTACGCGTCGCTTTTCAGCGGGGTAACGATCGCCATTGCCGGATCGCTCGCGACGATCGTCGAGGACGTGCAGGCGATCAAGCCCACGATGCTTATCACCGTCCCCCGGCTTCTGGAGAAGATCTACGAGGCGGTCGAATGCGGTGTCCTACGGAGCTCCCCGTTCAGGCGCCGGCTCGTGCAGGGGGCGATTCGGAGCCTCAACGAGCGGGTGAACCTCGAGTACCGCGGTGAGCCGGTCCCCTTCCGCCTGAGGGCGCTCTGCGCGTTCTACGACAGGGCAGTCGCGGCGAAGTTCCGGCGGATCGCCGGGGGCAGGCTGCGAGTGCTCGTCTCGGGAGGTGCCGCCCTCGACCGGCGCCTGGCCAAAACGATGCTCGTGCTCGGCTTCAACGTCTGCGAGGGGTACGGCCTGACCGAGACCTCGCCGGTCGTCGCCTCGGCGACCCTCGAGGAGAACCGCCTGGGAACCGTCGGAAGGCCGCTCGAGGGGGTCGAGGTCATGATCGGGGAGAACGACGAGATCCTCGTCCGCGGCCCGAACGTGATGAAGGGGTATCACAACAGGCCGGAGGAGACGGCGAGGGCGATCGACCCGGTCGGGTGGTTCCATACGGGGGACAGGGGGAGGTTCGACGGGAGGGGGAACCTCTCCATCACCGGCAGGATCAAGGAGATCATCGTCACCTCGTACGGAAAGAACGTGGCCCCCGCGCCGATCGAGTCGGCGATCGCGAAGAGCCCCTACATCGACCAGGTCGTGCTCTGCGGCGACGGGCGCAGGTTCATTGCCGCCCTGATCGTCCCCGCACGATGCGCGATCGAGGAGTACGCGAAGGGGCGGGGGATCGTTGCGCACGGGTACGAAGAGCTGCTCGCGCGGGAGGAGATCCGCGCGCTGATAGCGTCGGAGATCGAGGAGGCGACGGCCGACGCGGCTCGTTTCGAGAAGGTCAGGCGGTTCGCGCTGATCGCCGAGCCGTTCACCGTCGCGAACAGGCTTCTCACCCCGACGATGAAGCTGCGCCGGGCGAAGGTCATCGAGGCGTACGGCGACCTCATTGAACAGATCTACCGCGAACCGTGCAGGGAGTCGTGATGAGCGAAGAGCTGTTTCTCACCGGGGTGACGGGGTATATCGGCTCGAGCCTGCTGGGGGCGTGGCTCGACGGGACCGGCGACAGGATCACCGTGCTCGCCCGGGGAAAGCGCGGCGCGGGCGCGCGGGAGCGGATCGACGCCGTGCTCGCCGATCTCTACCCCGGCTCCGCGGCCGGATCGTTCGCCGCAAGGATCGACGTCGTCGAGGGAGACGTATCGTTCGAGCGGCTCGGCATCGGCCGGGCGCGGTGGGACGAGCTCGCCGCCCGCACGACGAAGATCATACACTGCGCGGCGGCTGCCCGGTTCGATCTCGATATCGAGAAAGCCCGCGCGGTCAACGTCGGGGGCACCCGGAACATTCTCGAACTGGCCGGGGCCTGCGGGCGGCTCGGGACGCTCGACTACATCGGCACGGCGTATGTCGCGGGGAAGCGCAGCGGCCTGATCCTCGAGGACGAGCTCGACGTCGGGCAGGAGCACCGCAACACCTACGAGCGCAGCAAGATGGAGGCGGAGAAGCTGGTGCGCTCGCGCCTCGGCGATCTCCCGATCGCGATCATGCGGCCGAGCATCGTGATCTGCGACTCCCGGACCGGACGGGCGTCGGACTTCAACGGGTTCTACCGCGCCCTGCGCCTCTACAACCGCGGGATGGCGCCGATGATACCCGGCGACCCCGGCTGCCGCATCGACCTGGTCCCCGTCGACTTCGTGACGAAGGTGATCGTCGCCCTCTCGTCGCTCCCGGAGAGCCGCGGCAGGTGCTACCACATAGTTGCCGGACCGGAGAAGGCGACCCCGCTCTCGACGATCAGGGACCTCGCCGCCCGGCACTTCGACCGGGAGCCGTTCTCCATCATCCCCCCGGCTGTGTTCGAGGCGCAGGCATCGGCGCTCGCGGGACGGCTCTCCGAGGACGAGGCGAAGATCCTCGACGAGCTCCGGCGCTACATGCCGTACCTCGAGACCGATCTCGCCTTCGACGACACGAACACGCGGAGCGACACGGGGCTCGGGGCCCCGCGCGTCGAGGATTACTTTTCGGCTATGGCGCGGTATATCGTCGAGCACGACTGAGAGACGGCCCGCCGGCCTTCAGCCAACCCGCTCCATCCACTCTATGACGGCGCGGTGTACCTGAGGGCTCTCCGGCTCGTTGTGCAGCTCGTGGCGCATCCCTTCCCAGATCTTCAGGGTGCACCGGTCGCCGGCCCGCCCGGCGAACTCGGCGCTCGCCCCGCAGGACGAGATCCCGTCGGCGTCGCCGTGCATCAGAAGGAGCGGCACGGGGAGCCCGGCGGCATGCTCGATCGCCCACTCGCCGGCGACAAGCACCTCATGGAACCGGAGGGTGAGCCGATCGTGCACGAGAGGGTCGCGGCGGTAGGCGTCGACGACGGAGAGATCGCGCGAGAGATCGTCGGCCCGAATCCCGCTTCCCAGCGGGAGCGCGGGGAGCAGGGTGCGCAGATTCGCTCCCATGAGCGTCTTCCATCGCGGCGGCGCGGATGCCGTTCGCAGGAGCGGGGAGGAGGCGATCATGCCGGCGATCGCCGGGCGCCGCCGCAGGACGAAGTTGATCGCGAGATTGCCTCCCATGCTCTGCCCGTAGAGGAAGAGGGGGAGGCGGGGGCTG
>JAQVGR010000280.1 GCA_028696635.1 Candidatus Krumholzibacteriia bacterium
TTGCTGCCGCCGCTCTTTGCAGGGCAAGCTGTGCTTGCTGCATCTGTTTCTGCCAGTCAAACTGCTCACGGCTAAACTCCTGTCCTACATCGAACTGCCTCCTAGGCTCGGATACTTCTTCTTCAGGTCGTTGTAGATGACGGCCGCGCTCGGATGGCTCTTGTTGCCGATCAGGTACCGGATCACGGAGAGCCGCTGCGGTGTCAGCTTGAATCCCTCGCTGCGGAGCTTCGATATCGCTGTGTCGAACGAATGCATCCTCGACTCCCTTTGCTGATAAATTCGACCAGTCGGCTAATGAAAACTATGCATATGACGACCGTAAGTCAATAATAATTACTGTTGATGCACCGTTCGCGGAGGGGACATCCCTCGCAGATCGGCCTGCGCGCGCATCTTCGCTTCGCGTGCTCGACTATCAGCGCATGGTACTCGTTGAATACCGCCGGATCGGCCTCGAGGCTGCTCTCGAACAGGGCCCGGATCCGTTCATACGGCTCCTCCCCGCCGAGCAGCCCGAGGCGCGAAAAAACCCGCCTCGTATACGCGTCGACGACGAAGAACGGCATATTGAAGCCGTAAAGCAGTATGGAGTCGGCGGTTTCGGGGCCTATGCCGTGCAGGCGCAGGAGCCCTCCGCGATCGGGGACCGCGCCCTCCTCGAACCAGGCGGCGAGCGCCTGAAGGCGGCGGGCCTTCTGGTTGTAATACCCCGACGGTCTGATCAGGGCGGCGATCCGCTCGCGCGGCGCCGCGGCCATCGCCGCCGGATCGAGGAGCCCCTCGCAGGAGAGGGCCGTGACCGCCCGGGCCGCGTTCGACCAGGTGGTGTTCTGGGTGAGCACCGCTCCGGCGGCGACCTCGAACCGCTGCCGGCGGTTGCGCGGGCCGCCGCGATACTCCGGCCTGGCGCCGCGTCGCCTGGTCAGAGGCCACCAGCCCCTCGGACCGTACGCGGAGAAGAGGTCCCGGTAGATGTCGCGGATCGACTGTCCGATTTCGCTGCCCCGTCGAGGCATCCAGGCCCGGCTTTCCGGCGAGACGAGAACGCTGCGGCGTCCCGGCGACGCCACGCGCGGCACAGTACCACAGAGCCCGCGCCGCGCGCAAGGGCCAAAACGGATTGACCGGCGGGCCGTTCTCCCGTACGGTGAGCTGGCACTGACCCGCCGCGACCCGCGCCGTCGCGGACGAGCTGATATCGATGAAGGGAGTCAAACACGGCAGGCTCGTCAGGGCGACGACCGGGACCGAACTTCGCTGAACGGGACGGCCGTACGGAAGGAGACCGCATGACGACACGCGGCGACGGAGCCGGCGGGCGGCGATCAGCGATGCTGCGCCTGCTCGACGTGATAGAGCGGATCGGCAACCGCCTGCCGCATCCGGCCACCCTCTTCGCGCTTCTGGCCGCCGCGACGGCGGTCGCATCGGCCCTGATCCGCGGCGCCGGCGTGGTCGCCGTGCACCCGGGGACCGGCGAGACGATCGAGGCCGTCAGCCTGCTCAACCGCAGCGGACTGCAGTTCATGTGGGCCCGGACGACCGACAACTTCGTCCACTTCCCTCCGCTCGGCATCGTTCTCGTGGCTATGATAGGGATCGGCGTCGCCGAGGGATCGGGTCTGATATCGGCGCTCCTGCGCCACCTCGTCACCGCCGCTCCCCCGCGCTTCATCACCGCGTCGGTGATCGCGGCGGGGGTCCTCTCCCATCTCGCCTCGGAGGCCGGATACGTAGTGCTGATCCCTCTCGGCGCGGTGATCTTCGCCGCGGTCGGGCGCCACCCGATCGCCGGTCTCGCCGCGGCCTTCGCAGGCGTTTCGGGAGGGTTCGGCGCGAACTTCCTGATCGGCTCGATCGACCCGATCCTCGCCGGCCTGACCGAATCGGCCGCGCAGCTGATCGATCCGGCGATGCGGATCAATCCGGCGGTCAACTTCTATTTCATGATCGCATCGGCGTTCATGATCGTGGCGGTCGGCACCTGGATCACCGAGCGGATCGTCGAGCCGCGGCTCGGCGCCTACGGGGGCACCGTCGAGGGATTCGACACCATCGAGCCGCGCGAGCGCGCGGGGCTGGCCTGGGCCGGCGCGTCGGTCCTCGTCTTCCTGGGGCTCGTCGCGGCGCTGACGATCCCCGCCGGCGGACTGCTCCGCAATCCCGAGACGGGCGAGCTGCTGCATTCGCCGTTCATGGACGGGCTGATCACGGCGATCATGATCTTCTTCCTGATCCCCGGGGTCGTATACGGCGTCATCGTCGGCACGATCCGCAGCGACAAGGACGCCGTCAGGCACATGACCGCCTCGATGAAGGGGCTCGCCGGTTACATCGTGCTCGTCTTCTTCGCCGGCCAGTTCGTCTACTACTTCAAGCAGAGCAACATCGGCATCCTGCTGGCGATCAAGGGTGCGGAGCTGCTCAGGACGATCGGTCTGACCGGTGTATGGCTGCTCGTCTCGTTCGTGGTCCTCTCGGCGTTCATCAACCTTTTCATGGGCAGCGCGTCGGCGAAGTGGGCGATCATGGCGCCGGTCTTCGTGCCGATGTTCATGCTGCTCGGGTATCACCCGGCCATAACGCAGGCCGCGTTCCGGATCGGCGACTCGATCACCAACATCGTCACGCCGATGATGACCTACTTCGCGCTGATAGTCGCGTTCGCCCAGAAATACGACGAGCGGTACGGGATGGGGACGATCACCGCGACGATGCTCCCCTACTCGGCGGCATTCGGGATCTTCTGGACGGCGCTGCTCGTCGTCTGGATGCTGCTCGGCCTTCCCGTCGGGCCCGACGCGCCGATACACCTTCCCCGCTGAGGAGGCGGGAGACGGCAATGCGAATCGCGCTGCTCGCTGACGGATCGCTCGGACACGTGAGGCGCTGGGGCCGCTGGTTCGCGGAGCGCGGGCACGAGGTGTTGCTCCTCTCGTTCCAGGACGTCGCCGGGTGCCCGTTCCACGCCAGGCTGCTGCGCCGCCTGCTGCCGACCGACCTGCTCGCCTGCGCCGCCGCGGCGCCGGGGGTCCGGCGCGCGCTCGGACGCTTCCGGCCCGATATAGTCAACGCGATCTACGCGGGAGGATACGGATTTCTCGGCGCCCTCAGTGGCGCGCGCCCCCTCGTCGTGACGACGATCGGCTCCGACATGCTCGTCGACTACCCCTCCTCGGCCGCGCACCGCGCCCAGATCCGGTTCGCCCTCTCGCGCGCCGCCCTGGTGACGACCGACGCCGCCGTCCTCACCCGCGCGGTCATCGGGGCGGGGGTGCCCCGGTCGAAGGTGATCGAGGCGGTCATGGGGATAGACGAGTCGGTCTTTTACCCCCCGGACGCTCCTCCCGCCGGGCTCGTGATCGCCAGCACGAGGAACCTCCACCCCATCTACGACGTGAAGACCCTCGTCGACGCGCTATCCGATCCCTTCTGGCCGCCGGGGGCGAGCACGATCATCTGCGGCGACGGCCCCGAGCGCGCAGCCCTCGAATCG
>JAQVGR010000281.1 GCA_028696635.1 Candidatus Krumholzibacteriia bacterium
CAGAAGAAAACCCTCGAGCAGGAAGAGCGTCGCGGCAGCTCGCCGAGGCAAAGCGTCTCAACAACGCCGGGGTAGTCGCATATCACAACGGGCAGTACGAGAAGGCGCTCGAATTCTTCGGCAAGGCGATCGGTATCAACCCGGAGTTCACCGAGGGATACAACAACCTCGGGCTCACCTACACGGAGATGCACGAGGAGGAGAAGGCGACCGAGGCGTTCAAGAAAGCGATAGAGCTCAATCCCGACCTCGCCGCCACGTACAACAACCTCGGATACGTCTTCTACCGGCTCGGCTCGTACACCGAGGCCGTCGAGATGTACAACGAGGCGATCGGCCGCAGCTCGGGCAACAGCTCGGCCTACACGAACCTGGGGAACGCGTACTACAAGCTCGAACGGATCGACGACGCGATCGGCGCCTGGCGCACCGCGATCGAGCTCGACCCGTCGAACGAGAAGGCGCAGCGGAACCTCAGGCGGTTCCACGCCGAGACCGCGCAGAAGGGCTAGCGGCGGGGTCGTCCTGAGACCGCGCTCTCCGGAGCGCGCCCGAAGGGAAACGGAACGACATGACGAGGCTGCAGATACCGTACTGCGGGGTGCTGCTGAACCCGTCCGACTTCGATCCGGACCGGTTCGACGAGCTGGTCGGAGGCTGGTGCCGCGACCTGTCCGCGGGGCCCGTCGTCGTCGAGGTGTTCAACGAGCATGCGCAGTATCTGCTCTTCATCCGCGAGGGGCAGCCGTACTGGGGATGCGTCAGCGGCGCCGAAGGGTTCACCGGCCTCTCGATGCGGGACCTCTTCACGCAGCTTCGAAAGACGCAGTTTCCCCAGGTGATCGCCTACTCTGTCGACCTGCTCCTCTTCCACGCGCTGATAGTCTACCTGCAGACCAGGCCCGAGCTCAAGGTCAGCTCGACCCTGGTCGACCTCGACGAGGTGCTCGACCGGATCGAGTCGGACAGGAGCAGCGCGCTGGTGACCGCGTCCCGGCCCGGCGCCCTCGTCATGCTGCGGTACAAGGACGGGAACCCGTCCGCCTGCTGGCACGGCGCCTGCGAGAAGGGGCGCGAGGCCGGCCTCCGCGAAGAGTTCCTCGTGAAGATCTACACGATGTCGGTCCGATCCCCCTTTGAGGTGCGGATATACACCGATCTCGTCGTCACCCACTCGGAGGACGCGAGAACGCTCCCCGCCGGGTGGGACGGCCCCGTCTCCTCCCTCTTTCTCAGCCAGCCGCCCCGGCTCGTCGTGCGCCTGAAGAACAGGCCGCTGAAGACGTATGCCTTCACCGGCAGGCAGATCACTATCGGGAGACTCCCCGAGAACGACATCGTCATCGACAATCTCGCCGTCTCCCGTCAGCACGCAGTCATCACCACGACTAAGTCCGGATACGTGGTGCGGGACCTGGGCAGCAGGAACGGCACCTTCCTCGGCGGCGCGCAGATCTCCGAGGCCCCGCTGAAGAACGGCGACGTTATCGTCATCGGCAAATACGAGATCTCCTTCCAGGTCCCCGCAGTCGAGGAGGGTCCGGCCCTCACCCTCGACCAGACGATGATCGTTCCGGGCGGCCTCGCGCAGGTCGAGCGGCGCCGGACCCCTCCCGGCCCGCCCCGGCTCTACCGGCGCTCCGACCACGAGGAGTTCGTGATCGAGCGGGACCGCGTCGTCATCGGGCGCGGCCGCGGCGCCGACGTGCGCCTGACCGGCTTGCTCGCGCCCCGCGTGACGATCGAGATCCGGCACGAAGGGGACGACTGGATCATGCAGAAGACCGGCGGACGCCGCACCGTGATGGTCAACGGCGAGCGGCTCGACGAGAAGGTGCTCGACGGGGAGGATCTGATCGCCGTTGGAGCCGACGAATTCGTTTTCAAGCGGTGAGCCGATGAAGTACCTCGTGTTCTCCGATATACACGGCAATGTCGAGGCCCTGCGCACCGTTCTCGACGAGATCGACGCGCTTCGCCCCGACCTGGTCGCCTGCCTCGGCGACGTGGTCGGGTACGGCGGCAGCCCCGCCGAATGCGTCGAGCTCGTCGACAGCCGGGCCGACATCACCGTCTGCGGCAATCACGACTACGTCGCCGCGGGGCTCGGCGACGGCGACGACTTCAACGCCACCGCCCGGATCGCCATCGAGTGGACGCGTTCGGTGCTCACCGCGGATCACAAGGAGCTGATCGGCGCGTACGACTCGCTGCGGCGCCACGGCGACTGCATATTCGCGCACGGGTCCCCCGTCGACCCGCTCGCGTGGGAATACATCTTCACGATGAAGGATGCCCGGCGGGCGCTGCTCGGAACCTCCGAGCGGATCGTCTGCGTGGGACACACGCACATCCCCGGCGTGATCAGCTGGCGCGAGGATGCGGGGGCCCGGATCGAGCGCAGCTCGATCATCGAGATCGAGCCCGACCGCCGGTACCTGATCAACGTGGGAAGCGTCGGCCAGCCCCGGGACGGGATCAGCGCGGCGAGCTTCGCCCTGATAGACGCGCGCAAGGGGCTGATCAACATGCGGCGGATCCCCTACGACGTCGGCTCGGCTCAGGAGCGGATCCGCGAGAACGGCCTGCCCGAGTCGCTCGCCTCGCGGCTCGCGCTGGCCAGGTAGCGCGATGCAGTCACGAAACTACCGGATCATTCGCACGCTGGCCACCGGCGGCACCGCCGTCCTCTACCAGGCCGTCCAGACGTCGCTCGACCGCGAGGTCGTCATCAAGTGCCTTCATCCCCACCTGACCGCGGACGGCAGCTTCACGAGGCGCTTCGAGGTCGAGGCGAAGGCGGCGGCGAGCCTCGATCACGAGAACATCGTCCGCATCATCGACTCGGGGATCTCGGAGGGGAGATACTTCATCGTGATGGAGTACATCGACGGCCCCTCGCTCGGCCGTGTCATCGAGCGGCGCGGGAAGCTCGAGCGGGACGCGGCCCTGCTGATAGCGCGGGAGATCTGTCTCGGCCTCGAGCACGCCCACCGGCGGGGGATCGTCCACCGCGACATCAAGCCGGCGAACATCATGGTCACGAGCGCGGGCCTGGTGAAGATCACCGACTTCGGGCTCGCCAAGCTCTGCCGGAGCGAGCTGCAGCAGACCGTCGCCGACACCCTGCTCGGCACGCCCCTGTACATGTCCCCCGAGCAGGCGGCCGGCGAGAGCGTCGACGGCCGCAGCGATCTCTTCTCGCTCGGCACGATCTGTTACGAGATGCTCACCGGCGAGCAGCCGTTCATCGCCGACACCTACGCGGCGGTCATCCAGAAGATCATCGGTGGCCAGGTGCGGCCTCCTTCGCGCCTCGTCCCGTCGCTGGACGCCGCGGCCGACCGGATCGTAATGAGAGCTCTCAGCCGCGATCCGTCCAGACGCTTCGAATCGGCCGCGGCGATGCGCGCGGAGATCGAGGCGGCCCTCGGCATGGACGCGGGGTATTCGTCCCGGGAGAGTATCCGCCGGCTCGCCGGGAGCGCAGAGCC
>JAQVGR010000282.1 GCA_028696635.1 Candidatus Krumholzibacteriia bacterium
ATGCCGAGCTCCGCGGCAAGCTCCATCTGCCGCCTGCGCGACCGCCCCTGCATGTCGAGCAGGAGCGATCTGTCGACGAGCCCGTCGCGCTCGGGGATCGTCTCGGGGAAGAGCCTCGCCGAGAGCGGGCGCAGCAGCCGTCCCTCGAGGCCGCTCTCGCGCTCGACGGTCCGCATCGCCTTCACGTTCTGCGACATCGGCCGCTGGCCGAGGACCTCGCCGGTGAAGACGAAATCGTACCCCTCCCGCTCGAGGATCTCCCGCGCCTTGCGGAGCAGGAAGATGCGGCAGTCGATGCAGGGATTGATGTTCCGCCCGTACCCGTGGCCGGGTGAGGCGAGCACGCCGAGGAACTCGCGGGAGACGTCGACCACGCGCGTCTCGACCCCGAGCGAGGCCTCGAGGCGCGCCCTTGCCGCCGCGGCCTGCTCGCTCATCGAGGCCCCCTCGCAGACGGCGCGGCGCATCGTGCCGCCGTTGAACCCGTTGAGGAAGTGCAGGGCGGTGATCGCGATCCCCTGCCGCTTCAGCACGGCGGTGGCGAGAATGCTGTCGAGCCCTCCCGATATCATGCCGAGCGCCCTGACCGTTGTGTTCATGAGCAGCAACTTACTAGGAAGAGCGTCGGTTGGCAAGCCCGGCGAGCCGGTCCCCGCAGAGCAGGTTGAAGGCGAAACAGGTGGCGAAGATCATCAGGCCCGGAGCGAGGGCCGCCGCCGGGGCCGAGCGCAGCGTCGAGACGGCGCCGGTGAGCATGTTCCCCCAGGTCGGAACGGGGGGCTGCACGCCGAACCCGAGGAAGGAGAGCGAGCTCTCGACGAGCATCGCGTTCGCCAGCCCGGCGGTGGCCGCGACGGCGATCGGAGAGGCCGCCTGCGGCAGCAGGTGGCGCACGACGATCCGCCCGCCCCCCGCCCCTGCCGCGCGCGCCGCCTCCACGTACTCCTCGCGGCGGATCACGGCGAAACGGCTGCGCACCACGCGGGCCGTCTCCATCCACGACATCCCGCCGATTACCAGCGGGATCGTCCAGATCCTCCCCCCCGCCGCCGCCGCGGCGACGAGCATCACGAGGAAGACAGGCACGGAGAGGAACAGGTCGGCCAGCCCCGCCACGATCCGGTCGACGGCTCCGCCGAGCCATCCCGCCGCCCCCCCCAGCGCCGCGCCGAGCGCCGCGGCGAACGCGACCGAGAGCCCGGCGACGAGCAGGGTGTAGCGCCCGCCGTAGAGGAGCCTGGTGAGTACGTCGCGCCCGAGCCGGTCGGTCCCGAGCGGGTGTCCGGAGGAGGGGGGCGCGGCGATCCGGTCGAGATCGATCGCGTCGCGCTCCCACGGACCGAGCAGCGGCGCCAGGAGCGAGACGGCGACGACGAGCCCCAGCAGGAGCGCTGCGGCTGTGCGGATCCTGCGGCTCATCGCGCGCCTCCATGCGAGCGCCGCTCGCGCGGCGCGGGCCTCGCCCGCGGATCGAGCGCCATGCAGACGACGTCGCCGAGGGCGTTCATCAGCACGATCAGGAGCGAGGAGATCACGATGATCCCCAGCACGCGCGATGAATCGCCGCGCTGCAGCCCTTCGTAGAAGAGCCGTCCCATGCCGGGCCACGCGAAGACGGTCTCCGTTATCACCGCGCCGGTGAAAAGTGCGGGGAGCTGCATGACGAGGACGGTCGCGGCGGGGAGCACGGCCCCCCGCATCGCGTGCTTGAGCACCACCGAGCGCTCGGCAAGCCCCTTCGCCCGCGCCGTCCTGATGAAGTCACCGTCGAGGATCTCGACCAGCCCCGCGCGCAGGTACCGGCTCCACGAGGCGCACCAGGCGACCGCCAGCACCGCGGCGGGAAGGATCAGATGAGCGATCCGCCCGGCCCAGCCGGCGCCGGCGGCGATCGGCTCCCTCCCGCCTGCCGGGAGCACCCCGAGCCGTATCGAGAAGAGCCAGATCGCGGCCAGGCCGAGCCAGAAGACCGGTATCGAGAGCCCGGCCGACGTCGCCAGGGTGAAGACCTGGTCGACCGCTGTGCCGCGCCGCACCGCGGCCAGCGTCCCCAGCGCCCCGCCGGCGGCGAGGGCGAGCAGAAGGGCGCTCCCCATCAGCTCGAGGGTGGCGGGGAGGCGCTCCGCTATCATCCTGCCGACCGGCCGGCCGGTCACGTAACTCGTCCCGAAATCGAACCGGAGGAAGACCTGCCGGAACCAGAGCAGGTACTGGACGGGGAGCGGGCGGTCGACCCCGAACTGCTCCCTGATCCGCGCGACGTCCCCGCCGGTCGTCTTGGGATTGCCGGAGGCGATCCCCGCCGGCCCGCCGGGGACCAGGTGCAGCAGGGCGAAGACGGCGATCGAGACGAGCACCACGACCGCAGCGGCCAGGGAGAGCCTCCTGACGATCCGGCCGGTCATCCGCTCACCTCCCGGGGGTCTCGAGGAAGACCCGCTCGCCGGCGGACGGGACCTGCGCCCGCAGACCATGCCTCTCCCGCAGGCGCCGCGCGAGCGCCTCAGCCTGCGCGGGCTCCCCGTGCACGAGGAAGATGCTGCGCACCCCCTCGACGGCGCCGGCCCATGCGACCAGCCCCTCCCCGTCGGCGTGCCCCGAGAAGGCGCCGAACGAGGCGATCTCCAGGGCGGGGCTTATCCAGTACTCCTGCGTCCGGTTATCCTCCCTGCAGCGCACGAGCACGGTGCTGTCCCCCGCCGCCAGCCGCGCGCCGACGGACCCCGGGGACTGCCAGCCGACGATGCAGAGCAGGTTGTCGGGGTCGCCGGCCATCCGCACGAGGTGACGCGGCGAGTTGGCATACTCGAGATCCCCGCTCGACGAGACGAAAACGGCGGGGGCGTGGGATCGGTCGTGCACCTTGATCGTCGTCCGGCTGCGCACCTCGCGGTGCGTCGCCCGATGGAGCGGCTCGCCCCGGTAGAGCTCCCGGGCCGTCCCGGAAAGCTCGCCCGCGTGCTCCCGGTAGATGCGCGTGATCCGGTTGGCCGTCGGGGAATCGGTGTAGATCAGCGTCCCCGCCGGGATGACGCCCCGGTCGGCGAACAGGTCGAGGGCGGCGACCACCTCCTGCGTCCTCCCCAGGGTGAATGCGGGGATCAGCACGTCCCCCCCGCGCTCGAGCGCCGCGCCGACGGCGGCGGCGAAGGGGGCGTACCGCTCGGCCGGATCGTCCGCCGAGACGCGGTCCGAACCGCCGTATGTCGATTCCATCACGAGGTAGTCGGCCCGCTCGCACCGCTCGAGCGGAGGCAGCAGCAGCGATCCCCCCGATCCGAGATCGCCGGAGAAGACGATCCGCATCGCGCCGCCCCCCGTGTCGACGTCGACCTCGACGAAGGCGGCGCCGAGCAGATGCTGCGCCCGCCGCATGGTGAACGCGACGGCCCCGCGCCGCACCGTCTCGTCGAAGGCGACCCCGCGCAGCGAGGCGAGCGCGCGGTCGAAGTCCTCCCGGGGAACCCCGCCTCGGGACATGC
>JAQVGR010000283.1 GCA_028696635.1 Candidatus Krumholzibacteriia bacterium
GGGGGAGCGAACTTTCTTTTCTCATCGAGCATCGAGGTGATCGACTTCTTCTCCTCGGCCTTCTGCAACCTCCTGTAAAGTCTGCGGTTAGGTTCACATCTCCGACGCGGCCACATGATGAAAAATGGCAAGACCGGAATGAGTAAAGTAATAGCGGGCGGGCCCGCTGTCAACAGCAATAATATGAGAATATGACGAGGGGGCAACGGGTTCGGGCGGCCCGGGGACGCGACAGGCGACGAGCCGACTGGTGTGCGAGGCGATGTGGAACACCTTGTTGTGCATCTCGACGCTCTCCACGCCGAAGTGTGCGAAGATCTGCGAGCGCGGATCGGAGTTGCGCTGGATGAATGTGTTGTTGACGAACCGGTAGCGCCCGAAGCTTCCCGCCACGTCGCTGTCCTCCCTCGCCCTGTCCTGCGCCACCCCGGCGTCGGGGTCGGGGCCTATCAGCTCGAGGTGGACGACACAGTCCCGCATCGTGATGTCGTCGGCGTGATGGAAGAGCCCGCGGAAGCCCCGACAACGGGTCCTGCAAGCGGCGGACCGTATACAGGGAAGATCGCAACTCCGGCGCGATACCGCAATACCGCGAAAAGGGCCGGGAGGAGATCCTCCCGGCCCCGTCGCATTCGCGTCTGCGCCTCTGCGCTACTTCTTCGGCTCCGGCCCCGGCATCGCGGCCCAGTGCTCGTAGAGCTTCCAGCGCCGCAGCACCTCCGCCTGGGCGCCCTTGAGCAGGCGCGCCGCGGCCTCCGGGTCGCGCTGCTTCACCGCGCGGTAGCGGGTCTCGTTGTAGATATACTCCTCGAGGGGGATGCTCGGAGCCTTCGAGTCGAGCTGCAGCGGGTTCTTCCCCTCTTCGCGCAGCCTCGGGTTGTACCGCACGAGCGGCCAGTACCCCGACTTCACGGCGAGCGCCTGCTGGTCGAACCCCTTCGCCATGTTGATCCCCTGCCCGATGCAGTGCGAGTATGCTATGACGATCGAAGGGCCCTTGTACGACTCGGCCTCGAGGAAGGCCTTGATCGCCTGGTTCTCGTTCGCCCCGATCGCGATACGCGCCACGTAGACGTAGCCGTAGGACATCATCATCATGGCGAGGTCCTTCTTCGGGGTCTGCTTGCCGGCCGCCGCGAACTTCGCCATCGCTCCCATCGGGGTCGCCTTCGACATCTGCCCGCCGGTGTTCGAGTAGGTCTCCGTGTCGAGCACGAGGATGTTGAGATCGCGTCCCAGGGCGAGCGAGTGATCGAGACCGCCGAATCCGATGTCGTACGCCCAGCCGTCGCCGCCGAACCCCCAGACGCTCTTCTTGACCAGCACATCGGCCAGGCCGAGCAGGTCCTTCGCCTCGGACGACTTCGCGCCGGCGAGCTTCTCGCGCAGCTGCTTCACCCTCGCCCGCTGCCCGCTGATCCCCTGCTCGGTCGACATGTCGGCCTCGAGCAGGGCCGAGGCGAGCGTGTCGCCGATCGTCCCGCTCAGCCGCCTGACCAGCTCGCGGGCGTACTCGATCTGCTTGTCCAGACCGAGCCGCATCCCGCAGGCGAACTCGGCGGCGTCCTCGAAGAGCGAGTTGTTCCAGGTGATCCCGAGTCCGTCCTTGCGCATCGTGTACGGCGTCGCCGGCAGGTTTCCGCCGTAGATCGAGCTGCATCCCGTGGCGTTGCCGATCAGCATGCGGTCGCCGTAGAGCTGGCTGAGCAGCTTGATGTACGGCGTCTCGCCGCAGCCGGCGCAGGCGCCGGAGAACTCGAAGAGCGGCTCGAGGAACTGGATTCCCCGCGTGGCGTCGATCTTGACCTCGCTGCGGTCGATGTAGGGGATCTCGAGGAAGAACTCCCAGTTCTCCTTCTCCGCCTCGCGCAGCGGCGGCTGGGGCGCCATGTTGATCGCCTTCCTGTCGGGCTCGGCCTTGCTCTTCGCCGGGCAGACCTGGACGCAGAGGGTGCAGCCGGTGCAGTCCTCGGGGGCGATCTGTATGGTGAACTTCTTCCCCGCGTATTCCTTCGCCTTGGCGTCGGTCGACTTGAACGTCGCCGGGGCGCCCTCGAGCAGCGCCGGATCGTAGACCTTCGAGCGGATCACGGCGTGCGGGCAGACGAGCACGCACTTGCCGCACTGGATGCAGACGCCGGGATCCCACGCGGGGATCTCGAGGGCGATGTTGCGCTTCTCCCACTTCGTCGTTCCGGTCGGGAACGAGCCGTCGGGAGCGAAGGCGCTGACGGGGATCGAATCCCCCTCGCGGGCGATCTGCCTGCCGATCACCTCGCGGACGAACTCCGGCGCGTCGCCGGGCACCGGCGGGATCATGCGCAGGTCGCTCGTCGCCTTCGCGGGCACCGCGATCTCGTGGAGGTTCTCCTCGGTCTTCTCGACGGCGGCGACGTTCATCTTGACGACCTTCTCGCCGCTCTTGCCGTACGTCTTCTTGATCGAGTCCTTGATCGCCTTGAGCGCCTCGTCCTTCGGCAGGACTCCGCCGAGGATGAAGAAACCGGTCTGCCTGATCGTGTTGATGCGCGCGCCGAGCCCCAGGTCCTTCGCGATCGAGTAGGCGTCGATCGCGTAGAACTTGAGCTTCTTGTCGATGATCTCCTGCTGCACCTCCCGGGGGAGCTTGTCCCACGTCTCCTCGGCGGGGTACGGGCTGTTGAGCAGGAACGTCCCGCCCGGCGTCGCGTACTTGAGGACATGGATGCGCTCCATGAACGGGAACTGATGGCAGGCGACGAAATCGGCCTTCGCCACGAGATACGGCGAATGGATCTCGTCCTTTCCGAAGCGCAGGTGCGACTCGGTGACGCTTCCGGCCTTTCTCGAGTCGTACACGAAGTACCCCTGCGCCCACAGGTCGGTCCCCTCGCCGATGATCTTGATCGAATTCTTGTTCGCGCCGACCGTTCCGTCCGAACCGAGCCCGAAGAAGACCGCGCGGGTCTGCTCGGCGTGCCTGATCACGAAGTCCCTGTCGTACTCGAGGCTCGTGTGCGAGACGTCGTCGTCGATGCCGACGGTGAAATGGTTCTTCGGCCGGGCGGCCGCCGCGTTGGCGAACACCCCCATGACCATCGCGGGGGTGAACTCCTTCGAGGAGAGTCCGTACCGGCCGCCGAGGACACGGGGCACCGCCCCGAATCGCTTCTTCGTCGCATCGACGTCCTCGAACAGCGCCGTGACGATGTCCTGGTAGAGCGGCTCGCCGATCGAGCCGGGCTCCTTGGTGCGGTCGAGCGCGCTGACGACCTTCGTCGACTTCGGCAGCCCCGCGATGAACCGCTCGACGTCGAACGGGCGGTAGAGCCGGACCTTGAGCAGACCGACCTTCTCGCCCTTCTTCAGCAGGTGGTCGATCGTCTCCTGGCCCGTCTCCGCGCCGCACCCCATGATCGCGATCACGCGTTCCGCGTCGGGGGCGCCGTAGTACTGGAAGAGCTCGTACTCGCGGCCGACGAC
>JAQVGR010000284.1 GCA_028696635.1 Candidatus Krumholzibacteriia bacterium
CCCGCCCGTGTACATCATGAAGGGGTTGTCGGAGAGAAGGACTTCGGGATAGTCGGGGCGGATGCCCCAGCCGTCGTGGCTGGTCAACCCGCCCATGAGGCCGAAGGACCAGGGCCGGCCCTCGGGCGCATACCGCGCCTTCAGGCGGACGTCGTAGAGGTCCTCGCGCCAGTACCCCTTGGGGTACTGCCTCGTCGCGTTGTACTTGAGGTCGTTCTCGCTGATCCCGATCCGCGCGACGAGCCCGGCGCCCAGTCCGCCGCCGTTCCAGAAGGCCTGCAGCATCCCCTCGTGGCCGTGCTCGATCTCGGTGATCGTGTAGCTGGAGAAGGTGCGCACCTCGTAGATCTCGTCCCCGGCGTACCCCTGGATCACGTTGTCGTATCCCTCGTCGGGCTTGGCGAACTCGGTGCGGTTCTGCAGGCGCGCCGGCCGGTAGGCCAGGCCGAGGACCCAGTTGCCGCCGGGGAGCCAGGCGAGGCCGACGTTCCCGCGGAAGTAGTTGTGAACGATCTCGGGCCTCGTGTACTCCTGCTTGAGCCCGGTGCTGATGTCGTAGTCGAACCCGGCGCCGACGTAGAGATCGTCGCGCAGCCGCAGCGACCAGTCCACGCTCGTGCGCGGGCCGTAGTATTCCAGGTCCCCCGTCGTCTGGTCGTTGAGGTAGAACGGATCGTTGTACTGGTCCGGCTCGAGGTTCCGGTAGACCTCCCGGTCGGCGAGCCGCCGGTAGTCGAAGTACCCCCGCACCACCTGCCGGCTCCCCAGGGTCTTGAGCCCCGAGAATCCGACGTAGAGATCGTTGACGAGGTGCGGGTCGTACGGGCGGCGCAGGTCGCCGGAGAGCTCCTCGAGGCTCGCGACGAACCGTATGTACGAGTAGTCATGGTCCCGGAGGAGCCACGAGGGGTTCCTGCCGAAGTCGTACGGGTTGATCTGGTTGTCGCGGTCCTCGAGCGCGAGGGAGACGTTGGCGAGGGTCGACAATCGTATCGCGTCGCCGCGCGCCGCGCCCGCGGCCGCAAAGAGAAGAAGAAGAGACGCGCCCGCGGCCACCGCCCTGCCCGTCGCGCCTGGTGTGCGCTGTATCACCATATCCTCCCTGCAGTCCTTACTGGTACCCCGGCGAGGGCGGCTCGATGATCTCGAAGTCGAACGAGCTGTTGTTCGAATCGAGCCCCGGGAACCGCCGCTGCACCGATCTGCCGCTGTATCTGGCCATCCCCACCCCCGCGAATCCCGCGTCGACCCGGATCGTCAGGTACCTGTCCGAGTCGGGGTTGGACGAGTACTCCACGCCGTCGATGATCGTCGCCAGGGGGATGTTGACGTACTCCTTGAAATCGTCCACGCTCGCCTCGTAGTGCATCCCGAACTCCCAGGCGGTGCCGTCGGAGAGAAGAACCGCCGTGTGGGCGAGGTTCATCGAGAAGTCGTTCGTCAGATTCGAAATCGGATACAGGTTCGGGACGGCGGGGTTGTCATAATCGCTCCCCAGGGAGTTGAAGAACTCCCAGTCGGCGCCGGAGAGGTCGACGCAACGGGCGCCGAATCGCGAGTGATCTATCGCGTCGCAGGCGACGACGACGAACTCCCCCGGCTCGATCGGGATGTCGCGGGTCACCCCGGACTCGCCGGGGAAGGCGAACACGTAGTAGCCCAGCGCGTAGTCCTCCGCCTCGGGGTCTATCACCTCGGCGACCTGCGTGGTGCGCACGAGGAAGTGCCCGTCGAGGTACCTCGTCTCGCTCGAGGAGTTGTAGAGCTCGATGAACTGGTCGTAGAAGTAGAACTTCGAATAGTCGCACCCCGCGTAGTAGATCTCGTTGATCGCCAGGGGTGAGGACTGCTGGTAGTTCATGAATATGGTGTCGACGGCGGCCGGCTCGTATACCAGCGACAGCTCCTTCTGGCCGAGGATGACGTAGCTCTCCTCCTGGTTGATCTTCTCCGCCGATATCCGGTAGACCCCGGCGGGGAGCCGCTCGAGGATCGCCCATCCGTCCGGACCCGTTTCGTACTCCTCGAAGAACTGGAAGGTCGGGCTGCTCACGCGGACCGTCGCTTCGGCGACCGCTTCCCACCCCGTGCCGCGTATGTTCGACGTGTCCACGGCGAACAGGCTGAGTGCGTTGGCCCCGTCGGGGACCGACGGCCGCTCCCCGCCGCACGAGGCGGCGAGCACGGCCGCGGCGGCTGCGAGAACCGGTATGACTGCCGAATGCTTCATGCCTCTACTGCACGTGCGTGTATCCGGGGGTCCCCCGCGGTATCAGCACGAAATCGAAGGTCGAGTTGTTCGTGTCGACCCCGACCTCGCGCCGCTCGACGGCGGCGCCGCTGTACTTCGCGCACCCCACGCCGGCGAAGCCCGCGTCGACCCTCATCGTCAATTCCTTCGTGTTGTCCGAGTTCGACGTGTACTCGACGCCGTCGATGATCGTATACAGCGGCAGGGTGACGCGGGTCCCGGGGTACCCCGAGCTGTTGATGTACTCCTCGATATACCACTCCTCGCCGGTGGCGAGCACCACGCCGTTCGAGGAGAGATTGATCATGAAATCGGTGGTCCGGTCGGGATCGATGTTCGATACGTTCGGCACGCCGGGGACGTCGTAATCGCTGCCCATCGGGTTGAAGAACTCCCAGTCGGCCCCCGAGAGATCGTAGGCGTTCGCCGAGTACCGCGAGTGATCGACCGCGTCGGCGGCGATCACGACGTACTGCCCGGGGGCGATCGGGTGCTCGCGCCCCGTCACGGGGGTGCCTGGGAACTGGAACGCGTAGATCGCCCGCACATGGTCGATCTCCTCGAGATCCCCCTCGACCGTCGGGAAGTTCCTCGTCAGGATGCACCCGTCGAGGTACAGGGTGTCCTCCGACGAATTGTAGAGCTCGACGTACTGGTCGTAGAAATAGAAGCTCGCGTAGTTGCTCCCGCAGTAGTAGATCTCGTTGATCATCAGCGCGTTCACCGTGACGGTGCTCACGTACAGGGTGTCCGAGACGAGGCCGGTGCCCTCGACGAAGATGTCCGCATACCCCGTGAATACCTTCTTCTGCGCGCCGATGGGCATCTCGCGCCGGGCGAAGACCGAGTACTCGCCGGCGGGGAGGCCGCCGAACTCGACCGTCCCGTCGGTCCCGGATTCGGCCCCGGCCGAGTACTCGTGCGTGCGGGCCGAGAGGCTGACCTTCGCCGAGCCTATCACGGCGGGCTCGCCCTGCACGGAGCCCGGAAAGGTCCCCGTCGTGTCGACGATCAGTACGGCGATGACCCCGTCGCCGTCGGGCGACGGGGCGCTCCGCTCCGTCGCAGGAGATCAGGGCGGCGGCCCCCGCGATCACGAGAAAGAGGCGTCTCACATCTGCTCACCTCCCCCGGAGGGGAAGATCCTCCGGACGAAGTCGTCGAGGATCATGCTGAACTCGACCCCGTAGAAGATATC
>JAQVGR010000285.1 GCA_028696635.1 Candidatus Krumholzibacteriia bacterium
CATAGCGGATGGATCGCCGGAGCGCAATACCGTCATCGGCACGATTGACGTCGGCTTGAACCCGATCGACGCTCTTGTCACCCCCGACGGCGACCGGTTGATCGTCTCCAACATGGGCTCGATGGACCTGAGCATCATAGATACGGATGCAGAGAGCGAGACCTACCACATGGTCCTCGCCTCGATCGGGACCGGCTCGACGACCCGCGCCGTGACGATCACCCCCGACGGGGGGCTCCTCTACGTCGGCACGAGCGACGGCTATCTCGTCGTGGACGTCGTCGAGTACAGCGTGGTCAAGACCGTTTCAACGGGCTCCACGACGAAATCCGTGACGGTGACACCCGACGGAGCGCTGCTCGTGCTGCTCACCGCCCAGGGAGAGGTGCTGCTGATCGATATCGCCGAAGGCAGCCCTTCGGAGGACCAGGTAGTTGGCAGGGTCACCACCGGTTCGACGACGACGTCGGTGACGGTCACCCCCGACGGGGGGCTGCTCTATCTCGTGCTCGGGGACATCGACGCTATCGTCGCGTTCAGGCTCGACCGGGCGACGTCGGCGGAGGTGTACGATTCGCCCGACCATGCGGGTCCGCTGCCGGTCACGGCGACCGTCATCGACACGATCCGCGCGGGAGAGGATCCGCAACAGATCGCCTTCGCTCCCAACGGCGCCCGGATCGCGGTCATCACGAACGCAGGCGACAATTCAGTGTCCATATACAATCCGGAGGGAATCGTGATCGCCGTCGCGCTGAGCCAGTTCACCGCGCGGCAGTCGGGAGAGCGAGCCGTGCTCGAGTGGCGGACCCATGTCGAAGAACGCACGGATTGCTTCCACATCCTCCGTTCGGATAATCCCACCTGGGGATACGAAAGGATTACGGAGTTTCCCATCGCGGCCAACGGCGTTCCGTCGGTCTATCGGTATGAGGACGAGGGCGTCCGCCCGGGGAGAACCTACTATTACAAGATCGAATCGGTCGGCGTCACGGGAGGGAGCGAGGAGTTCGGTCCGATAGAGTTCGTCTACCGGGCGCAGTTCATGGTCCATCAGAACGTGCCGAACCCGTTCAATCCCGTCACCAGGATACGGTTCACGGTCCCCGACGCGTCGCGCGTCAGGCTGACCGTCTACGACGTCGCCGGCAGGAGGATTTGCACCCTCGTCGACCGCACGCTCCCCGCCGATCACTACGAGGTCGGCTGGGACGGCACGAACCACGAGGGCCGGACGGTGGCGAGCGGGATATACTTCTACCGGCTCGAGGCGGGCAAGCACTCGAAGACGCGCAAGATGGTGCTTCTGAGGTGATCCGCATCACCGGCATGCGAGGCGGAGTAATGAGGATCTCTACACGAGGAGGAGGAAGCATGAGGTCGTCGATGAAAGGGGCGGTCTGTATCCTGGCGTCGCTCGCGGTCCTCGTCTGCGCGGCGTCGGCCTCGCAGATCGTCAGGCTGACCCCCCGCCAGATGGCGGACTATTCGGAGCTGGTCGTGAGCGGGAGGGTGGACGGGGTGACGAGCTTCTGGAACGGGGACCGGACGAAGATCTTCACGAGGATAGACGTTCTGGTCGATGAGGCGTACAAAGGCGAAAAGCGGGCGAGGATCGAACTGCTCCAGCTCGGAGGAACAGTCGGCAACGTCAAGGTCACCGTGGAGGGCGCGCTTGCCTGGCGCTCCGGCGAGGAGGTGCTCCTCTTCCTCGAGCCGTACCCCGGGGGCAGATATCAGGTGGCCGGGTTGTCGCAGGGCAGGTTCGAGATCGAACGCGACGAGCAGACGGGGAAACGGTACGTCAGGCGTCCGGCCCTCGGCGGCACCGCTCCGATGCAGGCCGACGGCAGCCCCGCCGGAAGACCGGCGGACGTGGAACGGATCGCGCTCGAGCAGTTCGTCTCCGAGGCGCTCGCGAAGGAATAGGGAAGATCAGCGTCCGCCTCCGCTCATCGAGTAGGGGAGCGTCTCTTTCGTGTCCGGCCACGCCTCGGCCGGCGAGGGCCCCATCTCGAAGACCAGCTCGCCGCCGCGCATGATATCGGCGTGCCTGATGAAGCATTTCCGGTGCGGCGCGCCGTTCAGTGTGATCGACTGTATGTAGATGTTCTTCCCGCCGAAGTCCTCAGCCCGGATCGCGAAGGTCTTCCCGTTCCCGAGCCGGATCGCCGCCTCGCGCGCCCCGGGGCTTCCGAACACGTACTCGCCGCTCCCCGGGCAGACCGGGTAGAACCCGAGCGTGCTGAAGACGTACCAGGCCGACATCTGTCCGCAGTCGTCGTTTCCGCAGAGCCCGTCGGCGGCGTTGCGGTACATCGTCCCCGCGATTTCGTGCACCCGCTCCTGCGTCTTCCGCGGCGCGCCGGCATATACGTACAGATACGGGATGTGATGCCCCGGCTCGTTGCCGTGGACGTACGTCCCGATGATCCCCGCCCTGGTGATGTCCTCGGTGTGGGCGTAGCTCTCCTCCGGCGTCTCCATCGTGAAGAGCGAGTCGAGGCGTGCGACGAAGCGTTCCCTGCCGCCCATGAGCTCTATCAGCCCCGCCGGATCGTGCGGGACGTACAGCGAGTAGTTCCACGCGTTCCCCTCGATGTATCCCTGCCCCGAGGTTGCGAGGGGATCGAACGGGGTCAGCCAGGATCCATCCGTGTGGCGGGCGCGTATGAATCCCGTGGTGGGATCGAAGAGATTGCGCCAGCTCTGCGCCCGCTCGAGGAAGATCTCCGCCTCTTCCGACCTGCCGAGCGCTTCGGCCATGCGGTATATCGTCCAGTCGTCGTAAGCGTACTCGAGGGTCTTCGATGCGGAGTTCGGGCTGCGGTCCTCGGGGACGTATCCGTACCGCTCGCAGTCTCCGATCCCGTCGTACGGCGCGTATGTGGCGCTGGCGATCATCGCCGAGAGCGCCTCTTCCGCGTCGTATCCGCGAATCCCCTTCAGCCACGCGTCGGCGATCGCCGGGACGGCGTGGTACCCGATCATGCACCAGTTCTCCTCGCCGTGGTGCGACCAGACGGGGAGGATCCCGTGGACGCTCTGGTCCGCGTGGGCGAGCATCGATCGGACCATGTCGTTCGTTCGGCCGGGCTGGACGATCGTGAGCAGGGGATGGAGCGCGCGGTAGGTGTCCCACAGGGAGAAGATCGTGTAGTTCGCCCCGCCGTCTGCTTCATGGACCTCGCGGTCGAGGCCGCGGTACTCCCCCGAGAGATCCGACCAGACGACGGGGGAGAGAAAGGCGTGGTACATCGACGTGTAGAAGTTCACGAGACGGTCCCCGTCGGCATCGATCGAAATCCGCGAGAGATCCTCCTCCCAGCGCCGCCGCGCGTCGGCTCGGACGCGGTTGAAGTCCCAGTGCGGCATCTCGGCGCGCAGGTTCTCGAGGGCTCCTCTCGCGCTGACGCTGGAGAGGGCCACCTTGACGACGATC
>JAQVGR010000286.1 GCA_028696635.1 Candidatus Krumholzibacteriia bacterium
CGTCCTCGCCGGCCTGCTCGACCGTCTCGGTGGCGACGGCGATGCGCTCGCGCGCCTCGTCGATCATCAGGACGAGGTTCTTGACCTCCCTCATCGCCTCGAGCTCGTACCGCTCGAGCTCGTACTCGGCTATGCGCAGATCCGCACGGGCCCGCTTGACGCTCGCGCCGGTCTGGAAGCGGTCGAACAGGTTGAGGCTGAGGAAGCCGGTGACGCTCCACTGGTACTCTTCCTTGAAGAAATTGAGGTTGTCCGCCATCGACCGGTCGCTCCAGTAGTAGCCGAAGCTCGCTCCGACGGTGGGGAGCCAGCCGCTGCGCGCGGCGGAGATCCCCGATCGGGCCGATTCGCGGTAGTGCGCGAGGCTCTGCAGCTCCGACCGGTTCTTCAGGGCGAATTCGATCTCGCCGTCGAGATCGGGGCGCACCGTCTCGATCGCCAGCGTCGTGTCGATGTCGACGTCCTCCCCGGGCATGTTCAGCAGGGCGACGAGATCGGTCCGCGCGAGCTCGACCCGGTTGCGGGCCCGGATCAGGTCGAGTCTCGTGTTCGAGTGCCTCACCCTCGCCTTGAGCACGTCGGCCCGCGTCGCGGAGCCGACCTCGAGGAGCGCCTCCGTGCGCTCGAGATTCCGGCGGGCCTGTTCGACGCTCTCCTCGGCGACGACGGAGAGCATCCTCGTCCGCACGAGATCGTAGTACGAGCGGATGACGGCGGCCGTGAGCATGTCGCTGTCGTACGCGAACCTCTCCCGCGCCCCCTCGCGGCTCTGCTTCGCCTGGTTCAGCCGCGCGTAGTTCCCCCCGCCGTCCCAGATCACGATGTTCGATCCGATCCGGAGAGTGTAGTCCTCGTAATCGAACCCCTCGCTCCTGACGGGCCGGCCCCGTTCGTCGAACTGGACCGACGACGGGCCGTAGTACCGGTGGCCGGCGTAGAAGTCGACCGTAAGGTCCGGCAGCAGCCCGCCGTAACCGGACATGACGTCGCTCTCGCTCTTTCGCAGCCGCTGCCGCGCCGCTCCCATCTCGGGATTGCCTGCTACGGCGATGTCGATGCACTCGCGCAACGACAGGACTCGGGCGGCGAGCGCCGGAGGGCTCTGGGCGAGCGCCAGTGCGGCGGCGAGCGCGACGGCCGCGACACGCGGGGGGGCGCCTCTGGTATTTCGGATCATCGTCAGGCCTTTCCTTGGTCCGTGTTTCCCGCCGGCCGCCGCCTGCGCGGCGAACCGGTTACCCTGTAATTCGATACACATAGAGTGGTACGGATATTCGACGGGTAAGTTTCACCCCAGAACCCCTCCGGTGTCAACAGAATCGGATCGGTTCCCTCCGCCCTCCTCTCCAAAAAAAAGCCCGGCCGCGGGGCCGGGCTTCGAATGGCGTCTGGCGAGGGAGGGATCATCCGCCGTGCAGCTTGAACCTGATCGGCACGGCCATGCTGGCCCTGACGGGCACCGTTCGCTGCTTGGCGGGCTTGAACACGAACTGCCTGGCCGCCGCGATGGCCGCCTTCTCCATCGCCGGGGTGCAGTCGGACGTGATCACCGAGGCCTGCTCGACCTTGCCGTCCACACCGACGACCACCCGCAGCAGCACCGTTCCCTCGATATTCGCCTGGCGCGCCAGGCTCGGATACTTGGGCGAGACGTATTTGATCAGCTGCGGAGGCTCGTCGAATGCGTAGAACTCCTGGCTCGTCTCCGACGGCGGCGGCGGGGGCGGCGGGAGGTTGTCGATGCGGTCGAAGCTCGTCGGGGCGATCTCGGCCTCTTCGTCGACTTCCTCGCCCTCGGCGGCTTCCATGACGACCGCCGGCTGATCGATCTCCTTCGGAGGAGGCGGCAGCTCGAAATCCTCCGCCGTCTCGACCACGATGAACTCCTGCTCCCTCAGCACGTAAGGCTTGAATTCGAAGGGCGGGGAGAAATAGATCACCAGGAAATGGGCCACGATCGCGGCATAGAGCGAGTTCCGCAGATACCGGTTGTACCCCGCCTTGAATTTGACGTTTGCAACGGCAGTGACGGCCACGGATGGCTCCCTTCCGGTCTGGTTATCTCATTTCTCTTCGCCGACGGAGACGAAGGTCACGTTGACCGCGTTCGCTTCCTTGAGCTGATCCATGATCTGGGAGACGAGATCGTACTTCGTCCTGCGGTCGACGTTGAAGGCGACGATGAGGGATCTGTTCTCCTCGAACCGTTTCGAGACGATCGCGTCTATGTTGTCGACGCGCACGAGCTTGTCGTTGATGCTGATACGGCTGAACCTGTCGGCCCAGACATGCATCAGCTTCTCGCGCTCGAGCTCGGTGCCCGACTCCGCCCGGGGAAGCGATATCGGCAGACCTTCCTCCATCTTGAAGATCGTCGTGACCATGAAGAAGATCAGCAGGAGGAAGATGATATCCGCCATCG
Source organism: Candidatus Krumholzibacteriia bacterium (assembly GCA_028696635.1). Classification (GTDB taxonomy): domain Bacteria; phylum Krumholzibacteriota; class Krumholzibacteriia; order Krumholzibacteriales; family Krumholzibacteriaceae; genus JAQVGR01. The sequence continues at coordinate 2,423 of JAQVGR010000286.1, forward strand.
ACGCGGTCGGGATCGTGTTCTGTACTTTCTGTCTGGTTCCGATCTTCACTTCGCCATCTCCTGGGCTATCCGGTCTTCATCGACCTGAGCGAGATGCGCTCGGCGTTGGCGAGCCGCAGCTCGTCGAGGATATCGATCATGATGCCGTAGTCGGCGTCCGGGTGCGTCTCGATGACGATGACGAGCTTGGGATTGGCTATCAGCTTGTTCTCGACGAGCTGCTTGAGGTCCCTGATCCCGACGGGGCCGCTCTCGCGGACCACGATGGAGCCGTTTGCGAACGCCTGAATCGTCAATACATTTTCGCGCTTGAGTTTGACAGACTTCGACTGCTGGCCGGGCAGCGCCATCGGCAGCCCCTTCTCGACGGCGAACATCGTGCTCACCAGGAAGAAGATCAGCAGCAGGAAGTTGATGTCCGACATCGAAGCGGTGTTGAACTCAGCCGATACCTTGCTCCGCTTCTTGATCATATCCGATCCTCCGGACCGGTTACTGAGCCATGCCCATTTCGATGAGTTCGTTGACAAGCTCGGCCGAGGCCTCTTCCATCTCGAGGATGAACCGCTCGATCTGGGAGACGAAGAACGAATGGCTGATGCTGGCCGGGATGGCGATGATCAGACCGGTCGCCGTGGTGATGAGCGCCTCCTCGATACCCGAGGCCACGACCTTCGCGCTGACCTGTTCGGCCGCCGCGATGGCGGCGAACGCGCTGATCATTCCCGACACCGTGCCGAGGAACCCGAGCAGAGGAGCGACCTGCGCGACCGTCGCGATGGCGACCAGGCCGCGCTCGAGGAACGAGGTCTCGATCGACCCCGCGGTCTCGATCGCCTCTTTCACCGCGTCGGGTCCGCGTCCGGCGCGCAGGAGCCCCGAGTGGAGGACCGCGGCGATCGGGCCTCGCGTTCGCTCGCAGACCTTCATCGCCCCGTCGATCCCCTCGGAACGCATCGTCGCCAGCACGTCGCTCATCAGCTTCCTGATGTTGACGCGCGCCCTGGCGAGGGTGACGA
>JAQVGR010000287.1 GCA_028696635.1 Candidatus Krumholzibacteriia bacterium
GGAACCCCTCGAAGGCCTGCTCGTACCTGCCTATCCGTTCGAGCATGTTGCATGCGTCGAGCAGCGACGGCTCGTCGCACCCCGGGCGCGTGATCACCTCGCGCAGATACTTCTCGGCCGTCGCGCTGTCGCGTTTTCGCAGGTACAGCTCGGCGAGCTCGACGAGGTCGGCCGGCCCGGCTTCGCCGATCGAGATCTTCCGCCTCAGGCGCGCGATCTCCCGTCCGTCCTCCCTGACCTCGCCCTTGGTGAACTCGAGCAGCTTGTTGAAGCGTATCACTATCGAAACCCTCCGGTACGCGGCTGTCGCAGGGACGTTCCCGTGCTGAGGCTAGAGCAGCGCGAGCGGCGTGTCAAGCGCGATTCAACGGCAATACGGACAACCTGATAGGAACTGGTCAGCGCCCTCGTGGATCGAGCATCCAGGGAGTGCCCCACCCGCCCTGCTGGAACTGCAGCCGCATCATGAAGCGGTCGCTCGGGCGATAGGTGAGATCGACGTTGGGGAGGAAGAAGCGGTAGTCGTTCGTCCGGTCCGGCCCGGCGAGGCTCGACCCGACGCCGACGTCCCAGTTCAGCGTCAAAGACGATCCGAAGCGGTACGAGAAGTGTCCCATATAATACCCCATCCCGGTCGAGCCGTGCGAGCCCGACGAGAGATAGGAGAACCCGACCGAGCTGCGGAAGTCGAGCCCCGGCACGCTGAGGAATCCGCCGTGCCCGCTCGTCGGATTAAGATAGTCGTCGAACACGCTCCGCCCGGCAGCGGCGCGTTCCTGCGCGGCGGCCGGCAGGGACAACGGAAGCAGCGCGATCATCAGCAGCGCGGTCATCCTCATCGCGCTCACCTCGTTTCAACCCTGCTGCTCGAGCAGTTCCCTGATCTTCTGCTTCAGCGGGCCCAGATCGACCGACTTGACGAGATACGCATCGGCCGCCCATGTCTGGAAGTTGTCCCGGAAGACCGAATAGGCCGAATTGATGACGACCGGCAGGTCCTTGCGCTTCTCGACAATCTCTATCAGAGCGTCGATGCCGCTCTCGTCGCCGAGCTTCATGTCGAGTATCATCAGGTCGGGCGACTCGCGATCGACCGCGTCGATCGCCTCGGAGACCGTCGAGGCCGAGACCGTCTCGTACCCCTCGCGCTGGAGCTCCTCGCTGTAGAGCTTGCGCACGTTCTTCTCGTCGTCGACGATCAGGATCTTCGGCATCGCAACCCCTCACCGAAAAAGACCGTGATCCACCCTCTCACGGGCGTATCATCGCTCCTGATCGTACACCGGTCAAGCGGTTTTGTTCCGCCTCACCGGTTATCCACGCTTATGTCGAGGACGATCGTCACGGCCCCGCCGCGCGCTTCGGCCTCCGAGAGTACCACGGGTACCCTGACGGTCCGCGGTCGGGGTTCGGCGGGAGGTTCGGCCTCGAGGACCGCTTCACCGCGCCGCTCCGCCGCCGGGGCCGCACAGGCCCGCTCGCTCAGGTTTTCGAGGGGATCGTGTATGAAGCCATCCTCCCCCTCCGCCTGACCGGCTGTGCCGGCAGGCTCCCCGGACTGCACCGCCGGGGCCGCCTCGGGCGGGGCCGCCTCCCCGCGGCGGACGGCGACGGGCTCCGCGCCGGCCTGCCCGCGCGTCGCCGCTCCGCCGAGCTCCACCATGTGCCCGTACTCCTCGTACCCGTCGCGGGTGGAGCCGAGATCCTCCGCGCCGGCGCCGCCGATCTCTCCCTCGGTGAGTACGCTGTCTACAAACTCAGAGACAGACTCGTGCTCCTCTTCTCTCTCCTCTGCGTAACCTGAAGTCTCGCTCTCGCCTGTCTCTGAGCAATGTTCCCGTCTGAGTCCCTGTGCGACGATCTCCGCCTTGACCGGCGCGACCCGCGCCGCCGGCGGTTCCTGCTCCCGCGGCTGCTCCCGCTTCGACGCCAGCTCGCGCTGCAGCTTCCGGAAAACGAGCTTCGCGACCGCCTCGAAGGTCTCGTATACCCCCTGCCCCGTCGTGGCGACCGCCTCGAACGCGGGAGCCTTCCAGTCGGCGTTGAGCTCGGTCTCGAGCAGCTCGACCGACATGCACTGCGGGATATCGCGCTTATTGAACTGCATCACCCACGGCACCTCTCGCAGCGTCAACCCGATCTCGTTGAGATTTTCCTCGAGGTTCTGGAGGCTCTCACGGTCGTCGCTGAGCCGGTCCGGAGAGGAATCGGCGACGAAAACGACGGCGTCGACTCCCTTCAGGACGAGCTTCCGGGTGGCGTTGTAATATACCTGGCCCGGAACGGTGTAGAGCAGGAAACGGACGTCGAGATCGCCGATCTTTCCCACTTCGATAGGGAGGAAATCGAAGAAGAGCGTCCTGTCGGTGTGCGTCTTCATCGATACCATCTTCCCCTTGTTCTCGCGGGGAAGTTTCGAGTACATGAACTCGAGATTGGTCGTCTTGCCGCTCAGCCCTGGACCGTAGTAGACGATCTTGATATTGACCTCTCCGCCTGCGTAGTTGTAAACAGCCATCGTCCCCCTACTCCTTGTGTGTGTCGTCGGGGCGGGAACCCGTCCCGCTCACTCGGTGCGCATGACACGGAAGCTGAAACCGGAGCAGGCGAAACGTCACGAGAGCTAGGGTGTTCACACTATGCGTTCATACCGGGCACGCCCGCCCCGACACGGCTGAAGCCCCGCAAGGAACGTGCCATGCACGGATTACGAATTTGAATTTTAACTTGTTGCAATCAATGAGTTTGCGGTACCAAGGGGCGGGGTTCCCGATGTTACTCTCCCCGAAGTGCGAACCGGAGCCGTAAACTGCATGTTACACTGCGGGGGATCGGGCTGTCCGCGCCGTGAAACGGCGCGCTCCGGTCACTCGTCGCACTCGGCGCCCTCGCAGCTGAGCGTGACGACCGTCACGTTTCCGTCGGACACCGTCAGATCGGTGCTCCAGCAGAAGTAGGTCTGGCCGAGGTTCGCGTTGCTCCGGGCGAACAGGGTGTACGTGCCGGCGCCGACCGGGTAGAACTTCGGCTCCTCGGAGGAGCACGTCCCCTGGTATGTGTCGTTGACGAAGATGTGTACGCCGAAGGTGAGACAGTCGGTGAACCGCATCTCGAAGCCGGTCCGGGTTACCTCCGTCGAATCTTCCCCGCACCCGGTCGAGACGGCGGCGAGCAGAACTGCCAACAGCACCAGCGCAGCGGCGCGCTTCATTCGAACCTCCCTGTGCAGATCGAGCGGGAACACCGGATAGGGCCCGGCCCGTAGCCTGTGAGGAATGTAACAAATCGCCGTGTGCGGGACAAGTGAAAAACAGGCAGGTCATTACGAGTCGCCGAGGTCCGCTCCGCACCACGGGCAGAAGGCGAACATGCCGTCGACCGGCCTTCCGCACTCGCAGACGCGCTCCCAGACGCGTTCGTCGCGCCT
>JAQVGR010000288.1 GCA_028696635.1 Candidatus Krumholzibacteriia bacterium
ATCGATCATGTTCAGCCACTGGTAGCTGCTGGGGAACTCGATGGAGATCATCGTCTCTTCCGCCATCTCCGCTCGCGCCTCTTCTCCCGGGGCTGCCGTCAGCCCGTAAAGCTGGCCACCGCGGCCCGCTCGTCCTCGAAACACTCGAAGATCAGATTGAGCTTTGTCACGTAGAGCACGCTCTGGATCTTTTTCGACACGTTGAGCAGCCGGAGGTCTCCCTTGTTCTTGCGAAGCGTCGTGTACCCAGTGATCAGTATCCCCACGCCGGTGCTGTTCACCCAGGTGATCTCGGACAGGTTGACGATCACCTGGCGGCGCCCCTTCTCGAGCAGCTCGTGGATCAGGTCCCGGAACACGTCGGCGTCGCACCCGCCCATCAGCTTTCCCGACAGGTCGATGAGGGTCACGTTTCCCGCTTCCCTGACCTTGAACTTCATCGATCCCCCGAAATCGCTTCGAGCGCCGCCCGGAAATCGGCGGGCAGCGGGGCTTCGAAGGTCATCCTCTCCCCGAGGACCGGGTGCGTGAAGCTCAGGCGCGCCGCGTGGAGAGCCTGACGGTCGATCATCCGGAGGGCCCGCTCGGCCCGGGCCGCCTCCTCTCTCGGGAGGCTCCCCCGCCTGATCGTCCTGCCCCCGTAAACGGGATCCCCGAACACGGGGTGTCCCGCGTGGGAGAGGTGTACGCGTATCTGATGCGTGCGTCCCGTTCCCAGCGCGCATTCAATATACTGCAGCGGGGGAAAGGTGTCTAGGACTCTGTACCGGGTCAGCGCCTCCCGGCCGCCCTCCTCGACAACCGCCATCTTCTTTCGATCCTTCGGGTTGCGGCCGATCGGGGCATCGATCTCCCCTTCGGCGGCGCCCATCTCGCCCCAGACGAGGGCGAGATAGATCCGCCGGACGGAGCGCTCCATCAGCTGGCGGCCGAGAGCGATGTGCGCCTCGTCCGTCTTTGCGGCGACGATCAGCCCGCTGGTGAGGGCGTCGAGCCTGTGCACGATCCCGGGGCGCAGGTATCCGCCGATCCCGGAGAGGTCGCCGCACCGGGCCAGCAGCGCGTTCACCAGGGTTCCCCTCTCGTTGCCCGGCGCGGGATGAACGACCATCCCCGCGCGCTTGTCGACGACGATCAGATGCTCGTCCTCGTAGACGACGTCGAGCGGGATCTCCTCGGGCTCGACCTCGATCTGCGCCGGCGGGCTGAACTCGAGCTCGACCCGCGCGCCTCCGCGGACCCGCCTGGAGGCCTTCCGCTCGGGGAGCCCGTCGACGAGCACCTCTCCGGCGGCCAGGGCCTTCTGCACGCGCGATCGCGAGAGCTCGGCGAGGCGTCCGCTGAGCCATGAGTCGAGGCGCTCTCCCGCCTCCTCCTCGTCGACGATGAAACGGCGGATCGTGCGGTCAGTCACGTGCGGATTCCGGTCCGGTCATGAAGCCGGCGATGAGGACCACGGCGCCCACGGTCACCGCGATGTCGGCCACGTTGTACGTGGGCCAGCGGTACGGACCGATTCCCATGTCTATGAAATCGACGACCTCCCCGGTGGAGATCCGGTCGATGAGGTTCCCGAAGGCGCCTCCGAGGATCAGCCCGAGGCAGATCCTCTTCGGCAGCGGCGCGTACCGCATCCGGTAGGCGAAGACGATCAGCGCTGCGATCGAGACGACGGTGACACCAACCAGCAGGAGGCGCGAGCCGGAAAGTATGCCCATCACCGCGCCGGTGTTCGTGCTCAGCCGGATGCGCAGCAGTCCGTCTATCAGGTCGGCCGCCCCCCGCTCCCGGAAGGCCTCCCAGATGATCCGCTTGGATGCCTGGTCGAGGATGACCACGATGGCGGCGACGGCGAAGTAGAGCACGATCAGCGCCCTCTCTGGGTCTTCTCCGACTCGCTCTTGCACTTGATGCACAGCCGGGCGCTCGGCACCGCCTTGAGGCGCAGCTCGCCGATCAGTTCGCCGCACATCTCGCAGATCCCGTACTCGCCGCGGTCGATCCGCTCGAGCGCCTCGTCGAGAGAGCGCAGGTAGTGGCCCTCCTGGCTGGCGTAGTAGAAGTTCTTCTCCTGCTCCATGTAGTCGGTGCCGATGTCGGCGAGGTGGTTCGAGTACGACTGGTTGGAGCCTTCCTGCCCCTGGGTCGCGTCGTTGATCGTCTCCTCGATCCGTCCGAGCTCGTGGATGATCCGCCGCCGCTCGGCCATGATCGCGGCCCGCATCTCCTCGAGCTCTTTTTTGCCGAGACTCTTGCCCTGCCTGCCCTTCGGCGCCGCTTTCGCCTTCGGGCCAGGTCTCGTCGCGGTTTTCGCCCTTGCTTTCGCCTTCGGCTTCGTCTTCACGTCCGTTCTGGCCGCGGCCTTCTTCTGGGGCATCTCCGTGCTCTCCTTGGTCTGTCGTCAGACTTTCCTTACCCAGAGATCGACGGTCTCCCCGTCGAGCTCGAAGGAGGTCCTGCTGTCCCAGTCCTGCTCCCCCTCGCGAAGCGTTTCAACGAGGGTCTCGCTGCATATATGATCGCTGAAATCTCCGATCACGCGGGCTATCGTCTCCGGCGCGCGCCAGGACAGCTCGATCCTGTCGCTGACCTCGAACCCCGACTCCTTGCGGAAGTTCTGGATGCGGTTGACGAGATCGCGGGCCGTTCCCTCCCGGCGCAGCTCCGGCGTGAGCCGCGTGTCCAGGATAACGGTGAGATCCCCTTCGGCCTCCGCCTCGTATCCGTCCGCCGTGACGCGGCCGATCCTGACCTCCTCGAGAGAGAGCGACTCATCGCGCCCGTCGACCTCGATCGCGATCCGGCCCGAGGCGGCCATCGCCGCGGCGTCGGCTGCGGAGAGAGCCTCGAGCGCGGCCGCCGCGGCCTTCATTCGCTTGCCGAACCGCTTGCCGAGCCTGGCGAAATCGGGCTTGATCTCTACGGAGACGATCCCTTCGGTCGACTCGACGACGTCGACCGATTTCACGTTCAGCTCGTCGAGGACCAGGTGGCGAAGCAGTGCGTCCGCGGTCCACGAGACGTCGGAGGGCTTCGGCGAGTGGACGAGCATCGCGGCCAGCGGCGTGCGCACCTTGATCCCCGCCTTGTTGCGCGCCGCTCGCCCGAGCGCGACCGTCGCCAGCACGCCCGCCATCCGCCGCTCGAGGTCCGCGTCGATCAGGGCATCGTCCGGCTCGGGGAACCGCTCGAGGTGCACACTCTCCCCGCCGTCGGCGCGCCCGTCGCCCGGACGCAGGCGGAGCCAGAGGGATTCGCCGAGGAAGGGGACGAACGGCGCGATGATCCGCGCGACCCCCTCGAGGACGGCGTGGAAGGTGCCGTAGGCGGCGAGCTTGTCGCCGGACATGTCGTTCTTCCAGAACCGGCGGCGGGAGCGCCGCAGGTACCAGTTGCTCAGCTCGTCTATGACGAAGGTCTGC
>JAQVGR010000289.1 GCA_028696635.1 Candidatus Krumholzibacteriia bacterium
TCACTCAAGCTCGAGGCGCTGCTGCGGGAGCACGGGCTCCCCGCCCACCTGCCCGAGCCGGGCGAGGAGGTCGAGCTCGGCCGATGATCACACCTTCCGAGGCGATCGCGCTGCAGAAGCGGCTGCGCCGATCGGTGTCGCGCCGGTGGGACGGGCGGCCGGTGCGCCTCGTCGGCGCGGCGGACGTTCATTTCCCCGGCCGCGGCCGCTCGCGCGCCGCGCTGGTGATCATGACCTTCCCAGGGCTCGAGACGGTCGAGAGCATCGCCGCCGACTCGCCGACCGCGTTCCCCTATATACCCGGCCTTCTCTCGTTCCGCGAGATACCGCCGATCCTCGAGGCCTGGAAGCGCCTCGAGCGCATCCCCGACCTGCTCCTCTGCGACGGGCACGGGACGGCCCACCCGCGGGGGCTCGGGTTCGCGAGCCATCTCGGCCTCGTCCTCGACCTCCCCACGATCGGCTGCGCCAAATCGCACCTCTTCGGCGCATTCGAGGAGCCCGGGCCGGAGCGCGCGGACCGCTCCCCCGTCCGCGACCGCTCCGGCAGAACGATAGGCTCGGTCCTGCGCACCCGCGCCGGCGTTCGTCCCGTATTCGTCTCGACCGGCCACCGCATAGACCTGCGCACCGCCGTGCGGTTCGTCCTCGCCTGCTCCCCCCGCCACCGGATCCCCATCCCCCTGCGCCTCGCCCATCAGTCCGCCGGCCGGATCTGATCTGCCCGCTTCCCGGCAAGCCTCACTGGAACCGTTCTTGCAAACAAGCGGGTATTGCGCGCAGCCGTGCGGCGACATTGCTCGAATCATACATATTAGCAACGAGTTAAGAAATGTCCGCGGCTGTAGCGCGGTATGCCGCAATCCGGGCGTCCGTAAAATGCAACACCCCTCGCCGCGGGGAACGCGGCGAGCGCAGCGAGAGGCCGGCTCATGTTCATCATCCCCGTCGGAACGAAAGCGACACTCGCACTCAAGCCCAGGATGACGATAGGCCTGATCGCCTTCAGCGTCGCCGCGCACCTGGTCATCGCCGGGATCGGCAGGGGGGCCGAGGGACGTCTGTTCGCCGTCCAGCGGGATCTCTTCGCAGCCCAGATGAAGCTCTACCTCCGCGAGATCGAGGGGAAAGACGACGGCAGCGGCGATTACGAGACCTATCGGATCGGGCACGGCATCTCCCTCGTCGAGCAGGCCGAGGACTGGTACGATCTCGAGCTGGCGCTCGGGGAGGCGGCTGGCGGATCGCGCGCCTTTTTCGAGGAGATCGAGGCGTTCGGCGCAACGCTCGAGGAGCGGTCAGACGATCACTACGGGCTTTTCACCGACGGATCGGAGCTGCACGATCAATGGAGACGGCTCAAGGCGAAGGAAGAGAAGGTCGTCGGGAGCCACCCGAACTTCGTCCTCGGGCTGGTCCCGAACAGGATGGGACGGATCCACACCTTCCTCACGCACATCTTCCTGCACGGCGACATATGGCACCTGCTCGGCAACATGCTCTTCCTGTGGGTCGTCGGATGCCTGCTCGAGGACAGCTGGGGACGATGGCCGTTCCTCGGGTTCTATCTGCTCGGCGGGATCGTCGCCGGGGGAGCGCACTGCCTCCAGGACATCTCGTCGGCGACGCCGCTGATCGGCGCCTCGGGGGCGATCGCGGCGGCGATGGGCGCCTTCACGATCAGGCACTTCATGACGAAGATCAGGTTCTTCTACTTCTTCATATTCCTCTTCCGCCCGTTCTGGGGGACCTTTCACCTGCCGGCATTCGTCTTTCTGCCCCTGTGGTTCATCGAGCAGCTCGTCATGAAGTCGATCTCCGACTTCGTCGGCGGGGACGGAGTGGCCTACCTCGCCCACATAGCGGGGTACATGGCGGGGATCTCGACCGCCCTGATAGTCAAGGCCACCGACCTCGAATCGAGATGGCTCTCCCCGATGGTCAGCCGCAAGCAGATCGACGAGGGTGTGCTCAAGGATCCCCGGTTCGAGGAGGCGTGCGGGATGCTTGAGAACGGGAACCTAGAACGGGGCCGGATGCTGTTCGACCGACTCCTCGCCGAGCGGCCGGACGACCTCGGCCTGAAGCAGGATATCGCGGCGGTCTGCCGGGAGCACGGGCTCGGGGAGGACGCCTGCGAGCTGGCCTGTGAGGCGATGAAGGGACTCCTCCTGCGGTCGCGGGACGCGGAGGCGGCCCGGCTGGCGCTCGAGATGATCGCGGACCGCTCCCCCGCATCGGTCGATCTGAGCCCTCAGCTCCTGATGCGGGTGGGGAAATGGCTCGTATCGCAGGGCAGGTTCGCGGACGCGCACGACATCTACCGGTTCGTCATCGGCGCGGGAGCGGTCTCCCAGATCTCGGCCAAGGCTTCCCTCGCCCTGGCCCGGACCCTCGCCGGCCCGATGAACAGCCGCCGTGACGCGGTTGCCGTGCTCGAGGATGCGCGTGGTCTCGACGTGGGTCCCGAGATGCGGCACGAGATCGAGGTCGCGATCGAGGCCCTCGAGCGGGAGGCCGCGGGGCCCGTGCCGGCCTGAAACAGGCCCTGGGAGGGGTTCAGGAGCCTTTTTGAAGGGGTGAATCTGCCTAGGTACTATTACCTACTGGAATAGTAGGATATTTTTCTTGACTTAAAATGATTATTTGTTATCTTCCTTGTGCGAGACCCATTGTTCGGGGAACACCCCTCCGGGGTTCCCGTCGGGAACGAAGGACACCTGGATCGACAGACTTGACGGGAACCCCACCCCTTTAAAATCCCTGCAGCCGCACTCGAATGATAGCGGGAACTCCGTTCAGAGGTTCCGATAACCTCAGATCCTGCTCAGCACGTCCTCGAGGATATCGGCGAGATCGCTCGAGTGGCCGACCATGCGGCAACGGAGCCTCCCCTGCGGATCTATCACGAAGACCGTCGGCGTGTACATCGTCCCGAGAACCTCGCGAGCGTACTGCCCGCTGTCGAGGAGGACGGGGATCGTTATCCCCATCTCTTTCATGAGTTCGCGCGTGCGGCCCAGCATCGCCTTTCCGTCGAGGAGCAGCACCCTGAATCCGAGCGGGCCTTCCTGCGACCTGAACGCTTCCAGTTGCGGCAACTCCGCAATGCACGGCGGTCAGGTCGGGGAGAAGGCGATGATCACCAGCTTCGTGCCGCGGTACCCCGACAGGGAATGTTGCCGCCCCCTGATGTCGACGAACGATCGATCGGGGAGGAACTCGCCGCCGGCGATCCGCGCCGCTGCGATCCGCGCGGCGAGATCGCCCGCTCCCGGGTAAGCGATCGCGTAGAGACTGTCGAGATTGACGTGCTCGAGGGCGCCGGGGATCCCGGCGACGAGGCGTATCCAGGCCTCGATCGCCGCATCCCGCTCTCCCGCCTCCCACAGACGCGCGGCGATCCTCCGGTCGGCGA
>JAQVGR010000290.1 GCA_028696635.1 Candidatus Krumholzibacteriia bacterium
TGCTCCTGCTGACGCTGGCCGCGCTGGCCGGCTCGCTCCTGACCAGCTACGCGAGGGCGAGGGCCGAGGGGCTCGGCCTGGAGTGCACCGTCGGGGTCCTCGAGCGTCCCGAGCGCGTCGCCCTGCTCGTCGTCGGGCTGCTCCTGGGGCACGCGGTCCTGGGGCCGGTCATCGCCCTGCTCGCCGTCCTGAGCATCTACACGTTCATCCAGCGGATCATGCACGTGCGCGCCGTGACCCTATGATATCCAGCTTCAGATCGATCCTCAGGACCTCCGTCCCGATCGTCTTCGACCTCGGGGCCCAGATACTGATGTGGACCGTCGAGACGACGCTCGTCGGCCACATCTCTATCGCGGCGATGCAGCGGTTGTACCCGGGGCTCGGCGCGACGGGGGTCGACGCCCTGACCGCGGTGGGGAACGTCGTGCAGGTGATCATCTACACCTGCACGATCCTGCTGATCTTCGTCTTCGGGGCGACGATCATCATCACCCGCCTGCTCGGCGCCGGACGGCGCGACGACGCCGACCACTTCCTCGGCCAGACCCTCTTCACCGCTCTCTTCCCCGCCGTCGGGATCGCGATCATCTGGTACTTCTTCGCCCCCTTCATCTTCCGCACGGTGCTCGGCGCCCACCCGGCCGTCACGGCGATCGGGGTGGACTACCTGCGGGTCCTCTCGCTGTTCGCGCCGCTGGTGATCATGAACTTCGTCGCCATCGGGATCGTGCGCGGGGCCGGGGACACGCACCTGTCGATGCTCACCAGCCTGATCGTCAACGGGATCCATCTCGTCGGGGCGGTCGCGCTCGTCTACGGCCTCGGGCCCTTCCCCCAGCTCGGCCCGCGCGGCGCCGCGCTCTCGGCGGGGGTGGGGCACACCGCCGGGTTCCTCTTCACGTATGCGGTGATTCTTCGCGGGCGCAGCCTGCTCACCTTCAACTGGAGCGATTTCCGGCAGATCTCGCGGCCCAGCATCGCGCACATCATACGCACCGGCGCCCCGATCACCCTCGAGCAGCTCGCCTGGATGACGGGGATGACCGTCGTCATCGGGTTCACCAACCGCCTCGGGCCGGTCGCCGCGGCGAGCCACATCGTCATTCTCACCTTCCAGCGGATCTTCTCGATCGTCTACCAGGCCTTCGGCATGGCCGCGCTGACCCTGGTCGGCAAGCGGTACGGAGCGCTCGAGTACGTGAGGGCCCGCCTGACCACGAGGATGTTCGCGATGATGCTCTGCGGAGGGGTCCTGTTCCTCGCCGCGCTGATCTACCTGCGGGCGAGGTACTTCGTGATCGTCTTCACCACCGATCCCGAGGTGATCGAGCTGTGCACGAGCGTGCTGCGGATCATGGCCCTGGTGCAGATCCCCAAGGCCCTCTCGTACGTCTACTCGTTCTCGCTGCGGGGGATCGGGGAGAACCGCTACCCGATGTACCTCGCCTTCATCGGCGTGCTGGCCTTCCAGATCGCGCTCGGGTACAATCTGGCATTCACCTTCGGGCTCTCCCTCGCCGGCGTCTGGATAGCGGCGGGGGTCGACGAGGCGTTCAAGTTCTCGCTGGCGATGCGGCGCTTCAGGCGCCGCGTCAGGACGCTCATCGCGCGGGCGGCATGAGATGGATCGAGGCCTGTTCGTCACATTCGAGGGGATCGAGGGCTCGGGGAAATCGAGCGTCGCCCGGGAGGTGGGGGAGGCGTTCGGGCGCGCCGGCCTGCCGGTCCTGCTCGCTCGCGAGCCCGGCGGCGCCCCCGTCCCCGAGGCGATCCGCCGCGTGCTGCTCGATCCGGCGCACCGCGGGCTCTCCCCGCGCGCCGAGCTGTTGCTCTACCTCGCCAGCCGCGCCCAGCTCGTCGAGGAGGTCGTCCGGCCCGCCCTCGGGCGCGGCGTCTCGGTCCTCTGCGACCGGTTCATGGACGCCTCGGTCGCCTATCAGGGATGGGCGCGCGGGCTGGGCGAGGAGCTCGTCGCGGAGCTCAACGCCTTCGCAGTCGCCGGCGTCGTTCCCGACCGGACCTTCGTGCTCGACCTGCCGGTCCCCGACGGGTTCGCGCGGGGTCCCGAGCGACGCGAGGCGGAGGGGGAGCGCCGGCGCGACCGCCTCGAGCTCGAGGACCGGGACTTTCACGAGCGGGTCCGCGAGGGGTACCTGCGGATCGCATCCCGCGAGCCGGGGCGGGTGACGGTGATCGACGCCGCCATGCCGCTCGAGGCGGTGGTCGGAGCGATCGTACGGAACCTCCGGGCGCTTCCGGGGTTATCAGATCTGTAGCGGACAAATGGATTGATTCGCGCGTGCGCGCGCTCCATATTACTGTCACGCAGGGTCCGCGCCGCGGCCGGCGCACCGATTCAGGATACCGGGGAGGTCGTCAGTGAGACTCCGCAAGAAATGGATCGTCGCGTTCATCGCAGTCGCCGTCGTCGCGGCAGCAGCCTGGTTCGCGGTCGCGCAGGAGCAGCGGGAGCGCTCGCGCGAAACCTCGCTCGAGGAGATCGACCGGTTCAACGAGATCATTACCAAGGTCCTCGACTTCTACGTCGACGAGAAGGAGCTCGGCGAGCTGATAGACTCCGCGATAGAGGGGATACTCGAGGATCTCGATCCGCACTCGGTCTACCTCGACAAGCATCAGTACGAGAACCTCATGATAGACACGAAGGGGGAGTTCGGCGGCCTCGGGATCACCCTGACCGTGCGCGAGGGATGGCCGACGGTGATATCGCCGATCGAGGACACGCCGGCCTTCAGGCTCGGCATCCAGTCGGGGGACCGTATCGTCGAGATCGAGGGAGAGTCGACGAAGGGCTGGGACTCCGACTCGGCGGTGGGGAGGCTGCGGGGCGAGCCGGGCACGCAGGTCAACATCACGATCGGCCGCGAGGCCCCCGGCAACCGGATCGATTCGCTCGACGTGACGATCACCAGGGAGATCATCCACGTGCCGAGCATCACCTACTCGGAGAATCTCGACGGCATCGGCTACGTGCGGATCTCTCGGTTCGCCGAGGACACCGCGCGGGACCTCGACGCCGCCCTCGACGGCTTCGAGCGCGAGGGGATCAAGGGGGTCGTCATCGACCTGCGGTCGAACCCGGGAGGGCTGCTCACCGCGGCGTTCCAGGTCGCCGACCTTTTCCTCGAGAAGGGCAAGCTGATCGTCTATACGGAGAGCCGCATCCCCGAGAACAACACGAAGTTCTACTCGAACGGCAGGAACGTGCATCCCGGCTACCCCGTCGTGGTGCTGGTGAACGGCGCGAGCGCCTCGGCCTCCGAGATCGTCGCCGGGGCCCTGCAGGACTGGGACCGCGGGATCATCGCCGGGCAGCAGACCTTCGGCAAGGGCTCGGTCCAGACGGTCTTCCGCATCGGAGACGACTCAGCCCTCAAGCTGACCACGCAGA
>JAQVGR010000291.1 GCA_028696635.1 Candidatus Krumholzibacteriia bacterium
ATGTGCTTGTAGTCCGGGAGCGGGGCGCATGCCTCCCTGATCTCGGCCGCGATGATGTCGCGGATGCGCTCCTCGCTCCCCGGCCCCTGCACTCCGGGGACCGTCGCGAGCGCCTCGTAGTCCGGCACGACGACGGCGCCGGGGCGGGCGTTCCCCTTACCGTCCTTCACGGGGAGCACGGCGCACTCGAGGATCATCGGGCTCGCGACGAGGAGCGCCTCGAGCTCGTCGGGATAGACGTTCTTTCCGCCGGAGGTCACGATCACCGACTTGCGCCGGCCGACTATCGTCAGGTACCCGTCGCGATCGATCCGGCCGAGGTCTCCCGTACGGAGGGCCCCGCCGCGCAGCGCCGCGGAGGTCGCCCCCGGGTTCTTGAAGTACTCCTTCATCACGTTCGGGCCGCGCACGACGATCTCCCCGACGCCGTCGGCGTCCGGAGCCTCTATGGAGACCTCGATCCCCGGGAGGGCCGGGCCGACGGTGCCGCGCCTGGGGCGGTCGAGCGGATTGACCGAGACGACCGGGGAGGCCTCTGTGAGGCCGTATCCCTGCAGGACCTTCAGCCCCGCCCCGGAGAGGATCCGTTCGACGTCGGGACGCAGCGCAGCCGCCCCGCTGATGCAGAACCGGATCTGCGCGAGGACCCCCGCGGGGCTTCCCTCGGGGGCGGGCCGACCCCTGCGCACCAGGCGCAGCAGACGGCGGAACACGGCGGCGATCTTTCCCAGGAATCCCGGTTTGCCGCCGCCTCCGGCCCGTCCGGGGGGGAGCAGACGCGCGATGTGCTCGTAGAGCAGCGGCACCCCGGCGAAGACGGTTACCTTCTCGGTGCGTATGTCCTCGAGGATGATCCGCGGCTTGAGCGAGCGGGCGAAGGCGAGGGCGGCGCCCCGCAGCAACGGCACGAGCATGTCGGTCATCGAGGCGAAGGTGTGGTGCAGGGGGAGGATCGAGAGGAAGACGTCGCTCGACCTCACGACGAGACGCCCGTGCACCGCCTCGAGGTCGGCGAGCAGGTTGCGGTGGAGCAGGACGGCTCCCTTCGGCTGTCCCGTCGTCCCCGAGGTGTACGAGATCGCCGCGATGTCGTCCGGCGCGGTGCGGGAGCGGGCATTGAAGAACGCCGTGTCCCCGCCGGTGATCTTTTCCCTGCCGGCGGCCATGATGCCGGAGAGGCTCGCCGCGCCGGCCGCGTCCTGCGCCTCGCCGATCACGATCGCCGTCACGCCGCCGAGGTTCATCCCGCTGATCGAATCGCCCCAGATCTGCGGCGAGGCGACGATGAACGACGCCTCGGAGTGGATCAGCAGATGATGGATCTCGTTCTGAGGCATGCGCGGCTCCAGCGGAACGATCGCCGCTCCGCACGAGGTCACCGCCGCGTAGACGAGGACCCATTCGGGGCAGTTGTCCGCGATCAGCACGACCCGGTCGCCCCGGGAGAGCCCTCGGTCGATCAGCCCCGCTCCGATATACGAGACCAGGGCGCCGAACTCCTGATAGGTGATCGACTGGTATCCCCAGGGATGATGCTTGCGCATGTATACGCTGCGTCCGTAGGTTCGCATCGCGTACTCGTACAGATCGGGAAGGGTCCCGATCTTCAGCGTCCCCATCGTCCCCGGCGCGAGCAGCTCCTCGTGATGAGACATCGTCACGACTCCTTCGGCGTCTTGATCCAGTACTGGTTGGCGGACGGCAGGCCGCGGACGTTCCGCGACCGCTTCATCCTCGATTTGCGGATGCGTCCACGCATCTCGGAGAGCTTGCGCCCGATCTGCGCGTGCAGCGCGCGGATCGGGTCCTTCGACCGGCGGCACTCGTACAGGGCGGCGGTGTACTGGCGCGGGAACTGCCGCATCATCTCGAAGATGAAGTCGTGCGAGTCGAACCGGTCGTCCATGGCGTCGAGGACCGTCTCGAACACATCGTCCCTGAACAGCTCCATCGGATCCCCCTTACCAGGTTTCGCGGTGGACCCGCGCCTCGTCGTACCGGTCCCGCGGTTCCTTGGCCTCGGCGGGTCGGCCGAGGGCGACGAGGCTGAGGACTCCTATCGAAGCCGGTATGCCGAGTATCTCCCGTACGGCGGCGACCCGCTCCTGGCGTGGATGGCAGCCGAGCCAGACCGAGCCGAGCCCGAGAGCGGCGGCCGCGACGAGAATGTTCTCCGTCGCCGCCGAGCAGTCCTGCACCCAGTAATCGGGGGAGATGCCGGGGAGGCCGCAGACGGCGATCGCGGCGGCCGCCTCGAAGAGCATCTTCCCGTGCGGGTGCGCCTCGGCGAGGCGGTCGAGGTGGGCGCGCTCGGTGACGAGGACGAACTCCCAGGGCTGCCGGTCGTTGCTCGAGGGGGCCGACATCCCCGCTCCGAGAAGGGTGCGCAGCGCCTCCTCCGGGATCTGCCCCGGGGCGAATCGGCGGATGCTCCGCCTCCTGAATATGATATCGGCGGACATGGGGCACCTCCCCCCCGGCTCGTCTTCAGACGGATGATGAACGCTGCCGCAACGCCTCGTAGAGGACGAGCGCGGCGGCGACCGAGACGTTGAGCGAGTCGGCCGAGCCGCGCATCGGTATTCTAACCCGGCGTTCCGCGGCGTTCAACCACTCATTGCCGAGCCCGCGGTCCTCGCTCCCGAGCACGATCGCGCTCGGACCGGTTAGATCGATATCGGTATACAGTTCAGCGGCTTCCGGCGCCGTCACGAATATCGGGACGGATCGCTCCCTCAGCCAGGCGATCGCCTCGCGCGCCGGCGCGACGGCGGCCGGAATCGAGAAGACGGCGCCGAGACTCGCGCGAATCACGTTCGGGTTGGAAATCTCCACGGCCGGGTCCGTGACGATGATCCCGTCGCACCCCGCTCCATCCGCCGAGCGGAAGATCGCTCCGAGGTTTCCCGGCTTCTCTACGCGATCGACGACCAGGTAGAGTGGATTCCCCGGGACGGGGAGGTGCTCCAGGGGGAACTCGGGAAGGCGGGCGACTGCGACGATCCCCCCGGAGCCCTCCCGGTATGCGAGGCGCCCGAAGACGGGGCGCGAGACCGCGGTCAGCTGGACGGGGAGCCGTTCCAGGTCGCGCAGAAGGGCCTGTTCCGGGCCTCCCGAGGCAATATCGGGGCAGAAGAGGGCCTCCACGAGAGGCGCGCCGGACCGAAGGGCCTGGGTGATCTCTCGAACCCCCTCGATCAGCATCAGCCCCGAACGTTCGCGGCCCGATCGTTCCCGAAGGCGCGCGAGCGCCTTGATCCTGACATTGCCGGTGCTCGTGATCTTGAGGTTCCGTTCTGGCATCTGATCCAGGCCGGTGAGGTCAGGCCACCGCCGCACTCAGTCGAGATCGAGACGCTCGCGGACGTACCGGATCATCTCCGGGTCCTCGGGCTTT
>JAQVGR010000292.1 GCA_028696635.1 Candidatus Krumholzibacteriia bacterium
TGGGATGCGATGGCCGACGCGTACGAGACGGCCGAAGGCGACCTCGCCGAGCGGCTCCTCGCCGCCCTCGAGGCGGCCGAGCGCGAGGGGGGGGACATACGCGGCCGCCAGTCGGCGGCGATCGTGATCGTCTCGGGGACGGATACGGGCCGCCCCTGGGCCGACCGGCTGTTCGACCTGCGCGTCGAGGACCATCCCGATCCGGTCGCCGAGCTGCGGCGCCTCGTGCGGCTGCAGCGGGCGTACCTGAAGCTCAACGAGGGGGACGAGGCGGTGGCCGCGGGGGATGTCCCGCGCGCCCTGGGGCTCTACCGGGAGGCGACCTCTATCGTCCCGGACGAGGCGACCAACGGCGAGGCGGCGTTCTGGGTCGGGATCACGCTGGCGGACACCGGTGATATCGAGGGGGCGATCCCCTGGCTGGTGCGAGCGTACCGGCAGGACGAGCGGTGGGCACGCCTCGTGCCGCGCCTTGCCGCCGCGGGGCTGCTCCCCGATGAGAAGGGGCTCGCCGGGCAGCTGGTCGACCGGATGAAGAAGGGAGAATGATCATGAGATGGAAGGCGATCGCGCCGGCGGCGGCGTTTGCAGCCTGCATGGCGACCGCGGCGAACGGTGCCGGCCTCGTGAAGATGTGGGCGACCGAGCCGGTCTTCAAGGTTCCCGAGTCGATCTGCTTCGACGGGGAGCGGGAGATCCTGTACGTATCGAACATCGCCGGGAAGTCGAACGAGAAGGACGGGGTGGGGTTCATCTCGCGCCTCGCCCTCGACGGCACGGTCCGCAAGCTCGAGTGGGTCACCGGGCTCGACGCCCCGAAGGGGATGGCGGTCCGTGGGGGGAGCCTCTTCGTTTCGAACATCGACGAGCTGGTCGAGATCGACATCAGGACGGACAGCATCGCGAGGCGTTACCCCGCCGGGGGGGCGCAGTTCCTCAACGACGTCGCCGTCGACGCGGAAGGGAACGTCTACGTCTCCGATTCCTCGAAGGAGAACAGCGCGATCTACCGGCTCGCCGGGGACACGCTCGAGGTCTGGGCGAGCGGGAAGGCGATCTCCTCCCCGAACGGCCTGATGGTGGACGGCGGCCGGCTGATAATCGGGAACTCGGGGGACGCGATGCTCAAGGCGATAGACCTCAAGACAGGCGAAGTATCGGACCTCTACACCGTCGGCTCGGGGATCGACGGGCTCGCGAAGGATCGAAAGGGAAACTTCATCGTCTCCGACTGGGCGGGGCGCACCTCGCTGATCGAGCCCTCCGGCGCGATCACCGTCCTGCTCGACACCCGCGCGGAGAAGATCAACGCCGCCGATCTCGACTTCGTGCCGGGGGAGGACCTGGTGATCATCCCGACCTTCCACGACAACCGGGTCGTCGCGGCGAAGCTGCGGTACTGAGAGCAAACCGGCGGCGGAGGGAGATTCCGATTCGATGATGCTGCGCAGGCGACTGCGCGGGGTGGACCGGTAACTTTTATACTGTCAAGCGGATAACCTGATCACGTCCATTGCTGTGAGCCCATGACGCAACTGGTACACGCAGCCTGCGCATGCCCCGCATATCGCCGCCGTTCGCCCGCCTTAACGTGTTGAAAGGAAAGCACTATTTCTGTACCTAATAGAGCAGCGATCCGATCATATCCCATCGGAAAATGGAGAAGATCATGAAACGCGCTGCTCCATTGATGGTGCTCGCGATGAGCGTTGCGACCGCAGTCGTGCTCATCGCGGCCGATGCACTGGCCCAGGTCCCGCAGACACTGAGCTATCAGGGCGTTCTGACGGACGATGCGGGCACGGCCGTGGAGGACGGCGATTACAGCCTCACCTTCCACATCTACGCCGCCGCCTCCGGCGGGACGGCCCTCCGGACGGAGAGCAAGACCGTCGCCGTGGTCAAGGGGATATTCAACGCCATCCTCGGGACGACCGTTCCCCTCTCCCTGCCGTTCGACAGGCAATACTGGCTCGGGATCCAGGTCCAGGGGGGAGCCGAGCTCTCCCCCAGGGTCGAGCTCGCCTCGACTCCCTACGCCATGAACGTGGCGGAAGGCAGGGTTGTCAAGAGCATCAACACGCTGGCCGATTCGGTGACGCTCGCGGCAGGCTCGAACGTGACGATCACGCCGTCCGGCAACACGCTCAGCATCTCGTCGACCGGAGCGGGGTCGGACGGGGCTGGACGATCCTCGAAGACAACCTGTATTCGGCCGTCCCGGGCAACGTAGGCATCGGGACAGCGGCCCCGATCAGCCGCCTCCATATCCGCCAGGATGACAACGACGCGACCGGCCTGACGATTTAGAACACGAACACGGGATCCGCCTCCGCCGAGTACCGGGAGTTCGTCGACGAGAACGGCGCGCTGGCCTGGATGGGCACATTCGACGCGGAGTCGGGGTACGGGAGCGCGTGGGTCTTCGCGAACAACCGGCCCGGCGGCTACCTGCGTTACCACACGGGCAACTCGGAGCGGATGCGCATCGCCGGCACGGGGGAGGTAGGCATCGGCGCGCCGCAGCCGCTCGCTCCGCTGCACGTTCGCAACTACGACGTCCAGACACCCGCCTCGGCGCTGCATTCGACCGATCTCGTCGTCGAGTCCCAGGACGCAGTGCTCGATCTCTACAGCGCACCGAGCGGTTCATACGGTTCGTGCCCGTCGTTCGGAGAGGTGCTGGGCGGCGCGCTCGCGAACAAGTGGTCGATCATACGCCAGACCGCTGTCGGGGGCAACGGGTTGCTCTTCACCTTCGGGCCGAACGCGGACCCGGTCACCAACGACAACATCGTCTATCTCGACGACAACGGCGAGGTGGGAATCGGCACGACCAATCCCGGGGCGGCGTTCGAGGTGGCGGGCCAGGTCAAGATCACCGGCGGCTCGCCGGGAGCGGGCAAGGTCCTGACCTCGGACGCGAGCGGGCTCGCCTCGTGGGAGCCGGTGACGGCCGAGTGCTGGTTCAGTCCCTGGCAGATTATCGGCACTGAGCTCGGGGGCGTGGAGATCGAGCCAGCCGCCGAAGGTTATATCGAGGTTTCGCGGTCCAGCGCTGCCGGCTGGGCGGTCCTGTACTTCTACCTCGATCTTCCCGGCAAGATATCGGGACGCCAGCAACGAATCCAGAGCGTCACCTTCCATTTCATGATGCCCGAATGGTCGGAATGGGTCAAAAATATATACGTGAAACGGCTCAATACCGACGGCACCTCGACCACCATTTACAGCGATACCGGATTGTATCTCCAGGAGCATTCATGGTCGTCCTCTGCCTGTACGGACGCCGATCCGGATCCGATCACAGGGCCCGTGTCGCTGAGGCTGGATATCGATTATAGCAATCCCGGCCCGGGCTTCCACGTTTGTATCGGCAGCATCAAGGTCG
>JAQVGR010000293.1 GCA_028696635.1 Candidatus Krumholzibacteriia bacterium
GCCTCGAGGCGCTCGACGCCATCCGGGCCGGATGGCCGCAGGCGGCTCGCGGCCGCTCCGCCGCGGCGGAGGCCCTGGCCGATCGCATCGCGGCCTTCCTCGAGGGGGAGCCGCTCGATTTTCCCCTCGAGGGCGTCGACATGGACAGGTGCTCGCCGTTCCAGCGCCGCGTTCTCGTCGCCGAGCACTCGATCCCGCGCGGCTCGGTCGCCACGTACGGCGGGATCGCCGCGCATCTCGGCAGCCCCGCGGCGGGGCGGGCGGTCGGCCGCGCCCTGGCCACGAACCCTTTCCCGATCGTCGTCCCCTGCCACCGGGCGATCCGCTCGGACGGCTCGATCGGCGGGTACCAGGGCGGGCCCAGCATGAAACGGATACTGCTCGAGCGCGAGGGCGTGGTACTGTCGTCCGCGGGGTTCGTCGAAGGTGCGCGCGTCGCATACGGAACGCTCGCAGGAAGGAGACCGGGATGAAACCGATACGATTGGGGATCAGCACCTGCCTGCTCGGAGAGAACGTGCGATACGACGGCGGCCACAAGCTCGACCGGTTCCTCCGCGACGAGCTCGGCCGGTACGTCGAGTACGTCCCCGTCTGCCCGGAGGTCGAGTGCGGCCTCCCCGTGCCGAGGGAGGCGATGCGCCTGGTCGGCGATCCCGCCTCCCCGCGCCTGCTCACGCAGAAGACGAAGATCGACCATACCGACCGCATGCTGACGTGGGCGAAGCGCCGCCTGGGCGAGCTCGAGAGGGAGGACCTCTGCGGGTACGTCTTCAAGTCACGGTCGCCGAGCTCGGGGCTCTTCGGCGTGAAGGTCTACGACGAGACCGGCACCCGCGTGCAGAAGGGTGTCGGGCTCTTCGCGCGCGCCTTCACCGGGCGGTTCCCGCTCCTGCCGGCCGAGGAGGAGGGACGCCTGAACGACGCGGGGCTCCGCGAGAACTTCATCGAGCGGATCTTCACCGTGCGCAGGTGGAAGGACCTCGCAGAGTCGGGGATGACGACGGGGAACCTCGTGCGGTTCCACACAGCGCACAAGCTGCTGATCATGGCGCACTCCCGCAAGGCCCTGACCGAGCTCGGACGGCTCGTCGCCGAGGGAAAGCGGCACAAGCCGAAGGAGCTCTACGACCGGTATTTCTCCGTATTGATGGAAGGGATGCGACTGCTCGCCACGACGAAGAAGAACACCGACGTCCTTTTCCACGCGATGGGGTACTTCAAGAAGGAGATCGGCCCCGACGGGAAGGCCGAGCTGCGCGAGGTGATCGAGCGCTACCACGACGGCCTGGTCCCGCTCGTCGTCCCCCTGACCCTGCTCGGCCATTACGTGCGCACATACCGGCCCGAGTACCTGCTCGGCCAGATCTACCTCGATCCGCACCCGGCCGAGCTGATGCTGCGCAATCACGTGTAGGGTTTCGCGGCGATCTCGCGCGGGAGATCTACAGGGCGGCGAGCCGCGCTCGCGCGTCGATGAGCTGGGGAAGGTCCTCGTCCGCCCCTGACCACATCTCGAGGAACTTCGCGTACTCCCTCTTCGCGTCGGCGGGGCGCCGCATCTGCTCGTATATCGCGCCGAGCTCGTAGTGGGACAGGGCGTGGCCGCCGTAGATCCTGAGCATCTCCTCGTGGACCCCGGCGGCCGTTTCGAGACGGCCGTCCATGCGGTACGCCCGGGCGAGGGTCGTCCGGTAGTCGATGTCGATACATCCCCCGAACGGGACGCCGTTCCTTTTCATCTCGCCCAGGAATTTCAGGGCGGTCTTCGGGTCCCCCTCGGAGAGGGCGGCCCTGGCCTCGATCTCGTTCGCGTCATGGATCACCATGGCGCCGGCCTCGAACTCGATGCCGCGCAGCCCCGCCGCCGTCTCCCTCGCCCTGCCTGCATCCCCGAGCTCCGCCAGCGCCTTGCCGAGATCGCGGGGGTAGAAGGGGGCGAGCGTCGTGTCTTCCCGGGCCATGCGCTCTCGCAGGTCATACAGGTCGACGATCTCCTGCCAGCAACCCATCGCGACGAGCAGGCGGGTGTGAAGCATCCCCACGCTTCCCGGTTCCCAGTACTCGCGCGTCGCCTCGCGCATCTCCCTATAACGGCCGGCCTCGATATAGAGCCGCGCGAGAGACGGGGGGTTCTGATGGCTGACGAGCATGAGGGCCCAGCGATGCGCGGGGCGCAGGTTGTCGCGGCCGGTGACCGCCTCGATTCTCGCGATTGCGCCCGAGAGGTCGCCGCTGTGGTAGGCGACGACGATACCGAACTCGTCGTCGGGATCGGACCGCGGATCGATCCGTACCGCCCTGTCGAAGGCTGCGCGGGCGCTGTCGGGCAATCCCGAGGCTATGAACATATATCCCAGGGTCCTCCAGCCGGTCAGTTCTTCGGGATGGCGCTCGGCGTGCGATCGGGCGAGCCGAAGGGCCTCATCCGCCCGTCCGGCGTTGACCAGCAGGTGCAGGTACTCCGCGCCGCCGATGATCGGATCATCTGGATAGAAGCGCAGGCCTTCCTCGCTGATCCGTATCGCTTCGATATCGTACCATGGTGTTCCCAGCCGGTCCCTCAGGTCTATCAGGACCCGGCGGTCATCGGGCCAGCGCTCTCTCATCTCGCGGAGGATCGCGATCGATCTCCCTATGTTCTCTCGCTCGGCTTCGAGCCGCATGCGATCCTTGATCCCCAGACGAGATCTCAGGCTCCAGGCCCTGTCGAAGTACTCATACTGCTTCCCCGAGTAAAACCACCGGTACTCGCGCCCGAGCTGCATATACGCCAGAGCGAATGTCGAGTCCAGTTTCACCGCCCGTTCGAGCTCCGCGATGGCGTCGCCGGTGCGCGATTCCTCGGACGCGAGGAGGGCCGCCGTGTAATGCTGGTAGGCGCGCGGATTATCCGTCGTGATGCTCTCGACGCTCGCAACCGGTTCCTTCGCCGCGACGCCCAGCGCGCGCGTCATCGCGGATACGACCTCGGCGATGATCTGATCGGCTATGCCCACGGGCTCGGCTCCCTCGGCGCGCGCGCTCCCCACGTTATCGCCGTTTCGCGCGTCCACGAGCCGCCATATGACGACCCGGCCCGCGCCGGAGCCCTCGATCGTTCCGACGAGGAAGAGGGTCGCCTCGACCCGGCGCGCGAGCTCGAAGACCTCGCTGTCGTCTATCGCGCCGCGGGGCGAGCCGAAGAGCTGCCGCCGCAGGTCGTGAAGCCGTTCGGAGCTCACGACCCGGACCATATCGGACTGGATGAGGCCGGTGCTCACCAGCTCGGTGATTCCCATCGAGACGGTCGGGTCGTCCGACTTCGTCAGATCCCTGAAATCCATCACGGCCAGCGAATACTGCCGCGCCCCGGGTGTGTCCTCCCCGTAGCGGACGATCATCGCC
>JAQVGR010000294.1 GCA_028696635.1 Candidatus Krumholzibacteriia bacterium
CTCGCCGCGCACCGCCGCGTCGGCTCGACGGTCGGCCGCGATCGCGTCGACCCGTATCCGCTCCCCGGCGCGGTAGACGGTCCGGTCGGCGAGAAGCGAGAGCCCCGGCTCCCGGTGCCCCCCGGCGAGGTACTCGACGAGTCCGGAGAGCAGGATCCGATACGCCTCGGCCCCTTCGGGCCCGGCGAGCCGCCAGCGGAAGAGACCCGCGGCGGCGATCACCCCGCAGATCCCCTCTCCCGACCGCTGCAGGGCGACGAGCGGGGTCACCGCGCCCCCTCTCTCGAGGACGAACGGCACGAGGGCCCCGGCGGTCGGCTCGAACCCCACGGCCGCCGCGGGGAGCGGCGGGAGACGCTCGAACGGGGTTTCGGGAGCCGAGAGGCGGGCGACGAGCTCCCCCCCGTCGGGGGCGGGGATCGCGGAGAACTCCCCCGCCTCGAGACGCGGGGACCCGGCGGACCGCAGGGGCAGCACACCCTCGAGGGCCGTGCGCGCGGCAGGGTCGAAGAGCGGCGAGCGCTCGGAGGCGAGAAAGAGGAGCCCTCCCCCCCGCGACACGTATTCCCTGATCGCGGCGATCGGGATTTCGCCGTCAGGCTCCCCGTCGCCGACGATGAGGAGGTCGTACACGGCGAGCGCCGCAGCGTCCGCCGGAGCGGTCCACGGAGCGCCGGACGTCAGGCGATACCCCCTCCCGGGGGCCCAGAGAGCCGTCTCGAGATCCGCCCGCGGCGACCCGGCCGCCAGCTCGCGCAGGAATGTCATCTCCCAGTCGGGATGCCTGTCTATGTGAAGGATCTCGAGGCGGTCCTTGAGGACCGAGATCCGCAACTGCTCGACGTTGTCGGCGGTGACCGCCTCGCCGGGGAGGGTCGCGGCGCGGACCTCGAGCCTCCTGATCCCCTCCGCCGCGGGGGCCCAGCCGAGCGGCGCCTCGAAACGCCCCTCGCCGCCGAGCTCCCCGCTCAGGTACTCGTCAACGACCGTCCCCTCGTCGACGAGACGGATCGTTGCCCTGCTCCCGGGCGGGAGCGAGTATCGTATCACCGCCGTGATCCTCTCGCGCACGCCGGTCCAGGTGACTCGCGGATAGTCGACATCCTCGACCGAAAGCCCCGCTCCCTCGAGCGTATCTCCGAACCCGACGGCGAATACGGGGACCGGCACCGGCTGCACGGCCCCCGCAATCCCCCTCGTGACGCGTCCGTCGGTGAGCAGCACTATCGCGGCGAGGTTCTCGCCCCGGTACCGCCCCGCCGCCGACTCGATCGCCCCGGAGATATCGGTCCCCTCGCCGTCTGCCCGCGGAAGGGAATCGAACGGCCCGAGCGGCTCGCCGGCGACCGCGGCGAACGGAATGATATCGACTCGCGCGCCGTCGAGCAGACCGGCGATGGACCGCGCGGCCGAAACGGCATCGTCGAATCGGGCCCCATCGGTCCGACCGCTCAGGGCCATGCTCCCCGAGCGGTCCAGCAGCACCGGCACGACCGGCTCGCGGCGGTGCTCGCTCGTCGAGACGAGCGCCGGATCGAGAAGGAACAGGACGAGCAGCAGGAAGGCGGCGGCGCGCAGGAGGATCAGCGGCGCGCGCCGGCGAGCGCGCAGGGGCGGGATGGTCCTGCGGTACAGCACGATCGCTATCACGACGAGCACCGCCGCCGCGGCTATCTTCAACGGATCAGGCTCGACGATGAGATCGATTCGCTCAGCGCTCACGGGCACCTCCGGGCGTGGTCA
Organism: Candidatus Krumholzibacteriia bacterium; assembly: GCA_028696635.1. GTDB lineage: Bacteria > Krumholzibacteriota > Krumholzibacteriia > Krumholzibacteriales > Krumholzibacteriaceae > JAQVGR01. The sequence goes on from JAQVGR010000294.1 coordinate 1,744, forward strand.
TGATCGCAGTGTAGCCGAGGCGCCCGCTGTGCGCAAGCGGGGGGAAGGGACGAACGGAAGCGGCCCCCGCAGGGAGCGGGGGCCGCGTGGATGCGTTGGCGTGCCGGTCGTCCCGTCAGTTCTTGACCGGGGACTGCTCGCTGCCGGTCTTTCCCGGGGCGCTTTCGCCGAAGCTGTGGATCGCCTCCTCGACGGTATCGTAGCTCTCGAGGATCGTCTGGAACTCGAGCAGCTCGAAGACTTCGTACACGTCGCCGATCATCGCGGCGAGCTTGAGGTCGCCGCCGTTCTCGCGGATCTCCTTGATCTCGCTGATGAATATGCCCCAGCCGGCCGAGCTTATATAGTTGACGCCCCCCAGATCGATGACGATGTCGAATCGACCCTTGCGGAGCAGCCGCTTGAGGCTTTCCTCGAGCTCGGCGGAGGTCGTCGTATCGACAAACCCGCGCACCGAGATGACCGATACGTTCGGGTTCTCATCCGCTTTCGAGAAGGAAATATTGATGTCGTTCATCCGTTCCTCGCTCCCCTTGAATCACCCGTGTCAGGCAAGTTCACTGTTCTCCGTCGTCCCGAAGGCCGTGAGGGCATCCTCGCGCGAATCGTAGGGCGTCAGAAGCGCGTTGAACTCGAGCAGGTCGAAGACCTCCCGCACATCGGGACGCATCGACGCCAGCTTGATGTCGCCGTTCTTCTGCCTCACGCCCTTGATCTCCCCGACGAATATGCCCCATCCGGCCGAGCTGATGTAATCCACCATGCCGAGGTCGACGATGATCTTGACGACCCCTTCCGCGACGAGCCGATCGAGCCTCTCCTCCATCTGCTGGGACGTGCCCGAATCGACAAGCCCCTGCACCCGAAGGATCACGATGTCCTCGACCCGCTCTTCATCGATCAGCAGTTTGTCCATAACGCGCCATTCCCGGTTTTATCCGACACCGCTCCTATCTGCAACTTTCAGTCCAACAGCGCCTTGAGGAGTATAAATATGCAGTGCCGATCGTTCTCGGTAAGTCTCATGGGTTTCTTTGCCTTAGCGTATTCATCGTTTATTTCGAGGGCCTTTTGGAAGGCCTCCATCGACTTATCCATGAAAATCTTGCATTTTGCGGTATAGAGAATTCCGAGGGAGTTCCAGGCGTCAGCGAAGGTCGGATTCCGGTCAAGGATCTCCCGGATCCTGGCCAGGTACGATTCGATCTCGCCATCCTCGAACTCCTGCGCACCCTGGAGAAGCGAGAGGTAGAGCTCGAGCATTATATCGTCGACGGGGTTCCGGGCGCCCCCCGCTTCGAGCTCGTCGAGGATCGCGAGCGCGTCCTCGTACGACTTCTCCTCGCACAGGCGCCTGACCGCGTCGAGCTTTTCGGGGCGGATGAACGGATTGAGCTGGCGGAGGCGATCGAGATTCTTCCTCAGCTTCTCCTCGAGCCCGCGCGAGAGTTCGTAGTCCTGCTTGATGATCGTGTTGAGCAGGTACGCCCGCAGCAGGTTGAGGTGCGGTTCGCCGTAGTAGGTGTTGATCTCGATCGCCCGGATGAACGATTCCACCGCCTCGCCGCACTGTTTCCGCTTCAGGTGTATCCGTCCCTTGAGATTGAGCAGGTCCGGGTAGTCCGGGCTCAGATCGATC
>JAQVGR010000295.1 GCA_028696635.1 Candidatus Krumholzibacteriia bacterium
GTGACACGCCAGCCGACCAGGTCGACCTGTTCCCCGTCGCGGCCGGGGAGGTCGGCCGACAATACGATCCGGGCACGGCGGCGAAGGCGCGAGATCTCGCCCTCGAACATCGCCAGCGGATGCGCCGAGACGCTCATGTCGAGGATCTCGCGCTCGGCGGCGAGCGAGGCCGGCAGGTCATAGTCGGGAACGGCGGGGATGCGGGAGAGCATTACCGTGGCGGTTTGCTTCCGGGTATCTTCGTCGCGGGGGGCATTCCCGCACGCGGCCTGCGTTTCGGTTTCGCTGTTGCCCTCTTTCCCCCGCAGGACACGGTATTCCCACATAAGCTCCGGGCGCGTGCGGCCGAGGCAGGCGAAGGCGCCGCATCGGATCAGGTTCTCGACCTCGCCGCGCGAGGCGGGGACCCGTTCGACAAAATCCCGGAGGGATTCGAACGGCCGCTCGCGGACGATCGCCCCCAGCGTCTCCCCGGCGAGCCCCTTGACCTGCATCAGCCCGACCCGCAGGCGGAGGCCGCGGCCGTGGTGGCGCGCGCCGCTCTCGTTGACGCACGGGGGCAGGAGCTCGAGCCCCATCCGCCGCGCCTCCTCGAGGTACTCCTCGTACCCGTAATACCCGCCGCCGTTGGACAGCACCGCCGCCATGAACTCGGCGGGGTAGTGCGCCTTGCACCACGCGCTCTCGAACGACTCGAGGGCGAACGAGGCGGAGTGCGCCTTGCAGAAGGCGTACCCGGCGAACGCCGCGATCTGCCCGAAGACCTCGTCGGCGGTCTCTTCGGGGATCCCCCTCCCGCGCGCCCCGCGCATGAACCCCTCGCGGTAGCTCTCCATCGTCTCGCCCTCCACGTTCTTGAACGACATGCACCGGCGCAGGCCGTCCGCTTCGGCGTAGCTCATCCCCGCCACCGCCACGGCGAGACGGATCACCTGCTCCTGGTAGATCAGGCAGCCGTACGTGTCGCGCAGCACGGCGGCGACGGCGGGGTGCTGCGCGGGAACCGGCTCGAGGCCGAGCGCGCGCATCAGGTAGCTGCGCTTGCCGCCGTGGCTCGACACGCCGGGGCGGATGATCGACGAGAGGGCGGTGAGGACCTCGAACTCCTCGCAGCGCGCCTGGGCGAGGAGCTGCATCATGATCGGCGACTCGATGTAGAAACACCCTTCGGTCCGCCCCGCGCGGATCAGGGCCTTGGTGGGTTCGTCGCCCAGGGCGTCGATGCGGCCGGGGTCGATCTCTCTCCCCTCGTTCCCGGCGGCCATCGCGCAGGCCTCGCCGATCACGGCGAGCCCCTTCTGGCCGATGATGTCGATCTTCACGAGCCCCGCCTTCTCGACCTCGTGCATCGACCACTGCGTGATCTCGTACCCCTTGTCGCCGCGCTGCAGGGGGACGAGATCGGTGATCGACTCCGGCGAGACGACCAGACCGCACGGGTGTGTCGCCATGTGGCGGGGGAACCCGCCGATCCTGCGGGCGATCGCGATCAGGGTGCGCAGCGGCTCCTCGTCGACCGGCAGATCCGCCGCGCGCGGGGAAACGCGCGTCAGCTCCTCGAGGTGGTCTATCGAAGCGTAGAACGGGATCATCCGTATCAGCGGGGCGATCTCCCCCTCGGGGATCCCCAGCGCCTTGGCCGTCTCGCGCAGCGCCGAGCGGGCGCGCAGCGTGCTGAAGGTGCCGATCATCGCGACGTTCCCCTCGCCGTAGCGGCGGAAGATGTACCTGAGGATCACCTCGCGGTCGTCGGTCCCGAAGTCGAGGTCGAAGTCGGGGAGGTGCTCGCGCTCGGGGTTGAGGAAGCGCTCGAAGAACATGTCGTGGCGAAGGGGATTGAAATGCGTGATCCCCAGCGCGTACGAGACGAGCGAGTTCCCCGCCGAGCCGCGCCCCAGGGTGCGGATCCCGCGCGAGCACGCGAACCGCACGATGTCCCAGCAGATCAGGAAGTACCCGGCGAGCCCCTTGCGCTCTATCACGGAGAGCTCGTGGTCGATCCGCTCCATCGCCTCGCGCTTCTCCGCGGGAGGGCAGCCGTCGCCGAGGCGGCGGCGAAGCCCCGAGAGCGCGATCCGCCGCAGCATCCCTCCAGGCTCCTCGCCGGGGGGGACGGGGAAGCGCGGCAGGCGGCGACGGCCGAGGCCCAGATCGACGCGGCAGTCGCCGGCGATCCGCGCCGCCTCCTCGATCGGGTCGTGGCCGTGCGGGCCACTGAAGGGGCTGTTGGCGTAAGAGGCACCGTTTCCGGACGGGCCGTCGCTGCCGGGAGTGCCGCCCCCGCCGCCGAAGACTCTCGCCACCTCGGCCGGGTCGTGGAAGAAGGCGTCGCGCTCCGCTGCCTCCCCGCGCGGGAGGGTGCCGATGGTGGTGCGCGTGCGTATCGCGGTGAGGACGCGGTGGACGAAGTGCTCGCGCGGCTCGAGGAACCAGATCCCCCCGGCGGCGACGGTCGGTATCTCGAGACGCCGTGCCGCGTCGGCGATCCGCCAGCGCTCGCGGTCGCGGCCGGGCCCCGGGGCGACGGGGAGGGCGGCGCGCAGGTTCGGCAGGTGGCGAAGGCGGGTGAGCAGCAGCGGATACGAGACGAGGACGTAGACGTTCTCGGAGGTTTGAGCGAGCGCCTCGCCGAAATCGAACGCCTCGTCGAGGCGGCGCCGGGTGACCAGGCGCGAGATCTCCGAATACCCCTCGCGGGTGCGGGCGAGCAGGACGGCGCGCAGCGGGGTGGGGCCGTCCCCGCCGGCCAACTCCGCACCGTAGATCGGTCGCACCCCGGCCGCGGCGCACGCCTCGGTGAACGGGACGATCGCGTGCATCGCGTCGGTGTCGGTGAGGGCGAGCGACTCCATCCCGCATCGCGAGGCCGCCGCCACGAGGTCCTCGACGGGGCGCGTGCCGGCGAGGATCGAGAAGTTCGAGTGCACGTGTAGGTGCGTGAAGCCGGAGGGGCGGGCGGCATGGGTACGGGCGGCGCCGCGGGGCGCGGGTGAGACAGGACGTATCATGGAATCACTTCCCGTGACGATGAAGCACGATCAGAAGTCCGTCAGTTCCCCGCCCGCATCGCCGCGCGGCGCGCGGCGAGCCCCCTGCCGAATGTCGGGGCCGCCCCGGCGGGCATCGCCGCCCGCAGGCGGTCGAGCGCAGACTGCACCCGTCGCGCCTTCCGCGCCTCCCGCTTCGACGGGTCAGGGAAGAGATCGATCTGCAGCGGCTCCGGCTCGACCGACGGCGCGGCGAGGCAGAGGGAGCGCACCCGCACCCGCCTGCTGGAAAATTCCCTGTCCAAAAAAAAGATTAAAAGAATTGGCCAAACTTTACGGATGTTCAATTGAGGAGCTTGAGGGTGATGATAAAAGTTAAAACA
>JAQVGR010000296.1 GCA_028696635.1 Candidatus Krumholzibacteriia bacterium
CAGATGACGGGGAAACGCCCCTTCCTGTCGATGCTCGCCGCCCAGGTCAGTATCAGCGGCGCCAGCGCGGCCAGCAGGAGGAGGGCGCAGAGCGTCTGTACGCCCAACCGTACCCCTGGACTGCCGCGCCCCAGCCGCTCCCTTCCCGTCGTCAGGTGCACTCCAAGAAGTACCACGGCTCCGATTATGTCGCGGCCGAGGTCGTTGAAGTCGGCGTCCCTGGTCGGGCTGTAGAACTGGCGCAGCTCGGTCAGGGCGCCGAGCCCGCTCGCCGAGACCAGCGCGCCCAGGTAGTCCCAGGGGAACCTGCGCAACGGTCCGAAGGGCCCCGCGCGCAGCAGGTGCAACGCCCCGAGCGCCACGAGCGCGAAGAGGGGGATGTGCGCGGCGTTCTCGATCTCGCGGTAGACCGAGCTCCCCCGCGGGAGGTGGAACCCGCCCATGATGACGTAGAGGAGAAGGATGACGAGGAGGATCGACGCGGAGGCGGTGCGGATGCGGCCGCCGATAGCGGACCGTATCTGGTCGCTGTTCATTCGGTATCCTCGTCGCCCGCTTCGCGGCGGAGCTTCTCGACCACCCTGTTGACGATGACCGGGTCGGTCTCCTCCTCGAGCCGCTCGATCGCCTCGTCGTACTCGATGAAGGCGAGCGGGCTGATGTTGTAGGTGAAGTGTTCCGGCATCGAGAAGTGCTCCCCGGTGAGGAAGTAGTTGTCCACGGCGTCGCCGACGATCTCGCGCATCGGCTCGAGCATCGCCTCCTGCATGTTGCGGACCATCTCGGGGTTGTTCGGGAAGATCGAGGCCTCGATCGGGGCCTGCCCGGGAGACCAGCCGTAGAAGATGAAGGGTATGGGCTCTTGCCCCGCTCTTTGGACCAGACCTAGACGCATTTTTCCAGTCTCTGAGGGTCGTTGTTCATCGTCCACCAAGCCCGGTACCGGGCTGGCGCCAATTGATCCAACCTCCCATGCGGCCGATCGTCATTGTACTCCTCCTTCCACGAGTCCAGCACCTTTTTCGCTTCCCCCAGATCCAAAAAGTAATGATGCGTTAAGCACTCACGTCTGACCAATCCGTTGAACACCTCGTTGCGCGCGTTGTCGCCAGGCGTCCCCGGCCTGCTGAACACCGGTCCCACCTTGTTCCAGTACGCCCAGTGATCAAGGGCCACCGACGTACACTCCGCGCCCTGGTCGCACTGGGCCGGTCCGCACCCCCGCCAGCTCCCGCAGCCTTCGTCCGAGAGCTTCCTGTGACTTAGGAGCGCAATCGCTCGCTGAGAATGGCCGGCACGGCCCGGAGATACAGTAGGTTCTGAGAGGTTCAATAGACTTCCTCTAAGTTACAGTACTCATTTTCTGCATGCAGCCGCTAGGAATACGTCCGAGAAGTATCAAATCCTAAGACGCAACGAGCCTTGTCCTTATGAGGTGTGCAACAGATGAACGTATTCGTCAGACTTCAGGATTTCAAGCTCTGGCCATAAAATTGCACTTGCTCTGTACGGCCGGTAAGGTTAATAAACATTTATACGGATCCGCTTCCCCCACCGGAAGAGATAGGATCCGACGGAGCACGCAAGGATACGATGAGGAATCCCGAAGCCACGTCCCATCCCAAACACAATGGAGGATTTTGCACGAGCGCGCCACACATTGCAACCCGACGGCAGGCCTGAAACCGATACCTGGCCTCCAGCATCGCGTGCGGAACAATTGAGGGAACAGAGACCGGGAGTGACACACCATGAAGACGAAGACCTGGATCGCACCGTTGACCGCCCTGCTCATCGCCGTTTTCGTTTCCCCGGCCGTCTCGCAGGAAACGACGGACTACCTGATCGAGTGGGTCCCGAACCCCGAACCGACCGTCGCTGGATACATCATCTACCGCTCACTCTACGCGGAGACGGGATTCCAGGTGATCGACAGCGTCGGAGTATCGACGACGAGCTATCTCGACACGGATCTGCAGAAAGGCACCTTCTACTACTACCGCCTCCGGGCGAAGGACGCCGAGGGAAACCGCGGCCTGTTCTCCAATCTCGTCGGCGGGATGACGATACCGCAAACCGCCGACGCAGGGACGAACAGCCTCTGCCGGATCACCGACATGCAGGAAAGCGGCGGGAATTCGCTCAACATATCCTGGAGCACGCAGGTGCCGACGATCGGCTTCGTGCAGTACGACCGCGACGCGCTCCTCGACTCGATGACGACATGGGACGACGACACCTACGCGACGACTCACGGCAATACCGCCAGCGCGCTTCTTTCGCCCTCGACCTATTATCTGCGGGCGATTTCGTACGATCAGAACGACATCATGATCGTCTCGGCGATCGACACCTTCGAATTTACCGGGGAGAGCCCGAGTCCCTTGTCCGCCCCGCAGATCGGCATCTTCCCCGTGCCGTACCAGCCCGCGATGGGCGGGCTGAGCCTCGTCAACCTGCCCGAGGACGGACAGGTAGCCATCTACAACCGCAACGGGATCGAGGTCTGGAGCGAGAACGTGGGCCCGGCCACCGAGATGAGCTGGGACGGCGTGAATAAAAACGGCACGATGGTTGCGAGCGGCGTCTATTACGTCATTACGAAGGACGCCGGCGGGTCGATAGTCAACAAGCGGCCCATCATGATCGTGAACTAGGGTTTGATCGGCGTCAGACAGGCGGCTCTGAGATGAAACGAACAGCGCTGACAATACTGAGCCTGATCGCATGCTCGGGCTTGATCCCGTCCTCGGCGTCGGCCGGCGTCGACGGCCCCGGCGCGGCGGGCGCGGGGTACCTGATCCTCCCGGTCGGACCGCGGGCGATCGCCATGGGCGAGGCGAGAACAGCCGCCATCGGCGACCCGTTCGACTGGACGGTGAACCCCGCCTCGTTGCAGACGCTCGGGAGCAACGGCGTCGGCGCGTTCCATTCGGAGTGGATCATGCAGTCGCGCTACGACCATGTCTGCGGCAACTGGCGCGCGAACGACTGGTTCTCCGTCGGCGGCGGCTTCACCTACCAGTACGACGACGAGATCCAGGGATACAACGCGGAGGGCCTCGAGACGGGGATGCTGGAGAACTACAGCTACCAGGGGATGGTCGGGCTCGGCTTCACCGCCGCGGGATCGTTCTCCGCGGGGATCAACCTCAAGTTCTTCCGCGAGACGCTCAGCGAGTGGTCGGCCGGAGGCCTCGGCGTCGACATCGGGGCCCGATACGAGATACTGCCGTCCCGCGCTGCGATCGGGTTCGCTGTCCAGAACATCGGCCCCGACGTGCAGTTCGACGACGCGAAGGAGTCGCTGCCGATGACGGTCCGCGGCGGAGCGGCCTGGACGTTCGGCCTTCAGCCCGGCGAC
>JAQVGR010000297.1 GCA_028696635.1 Candidatus Krumholzibacteriia bacterium
GGCCGGCGGATCGAACCGTCCCTCGGGTATCTCGATGTTCTGCTAGATGGTTTTCGTGGTGACGACGCGCTCCTGCCCCAGCACACGGACCACCACCCGATGCGAGGTGAGCAGCCCGTCGACAACGCGGTAGTCTCCCGGCATGATGGACATCGGCACGACTCCGGCGTCGCTCGCGATCGACATGTCCATCCGCTCCACCAGCCCCGTCTCCTTGCTGAACCAGACGGTCCGCTCGATCCCGCTCTTCGGCGCGAGCTTCACCGTCCAGCAGATCCCCGCTTCGAGGGTGTCCTCGCCGGTGCATTCGGCGCTCTCGTAGATCTCACGCCAGCGCCCCATCGCCTCGAACTGCGCGTCGGCGAGGCGCATCTCCCGCTCCTCCCCCTGCCTGATCACCGGACCGGTCATGACGGACCTGTCCCAGACCACCCCGTCGGGGCTCACGCCGCTCTCGATCGCGCCGAAGGCGGGGTTCGTCATGACCGTGTAGACGAGGTTCGGCCTGGCCGACCAGACCGTCATGTCGAACGATATCATCTGGGCCGGGATCTCGAAGACCGCCGTGATCTTCCTGCTGGTGATCTTCGCGTAGGCGTCCACGCCGCCCGTCGCCTCTACGTACCTGTCGCATATCTCGGCCCCGGTCGGAAGCGCGGCCGCTTCGGGGGCGCCCGGCGTGACGACGAGCGCGATCATGACGGCGAGCGCCGCAACCGCGACAGTCGCGATGAAGACCAGCGGGAGCGCGATGAGCAGCGCGACGAGCCCGCGGTGTGAGTGTCTCGAATCCATCTCTTTCCTCCTTCGTCGGCGCCGCCCCGCCGGGCGGCCATGCCGGGCGGCCATGCCGCTTACTGCCGTGTTTCGTCCTGTGAGCGTATCCAATCGATCGCCGCGTTGAGAACCGGGTCGCGTCCGCTCAGCAGCGCCTCGCGCGTCGGCTCGACCGGCTCGTCGGGGACGACCCCCTCCCCTTCGAGGCGGCGGCCGTCCGCCGTCGTGAAATCGCCTATCACGAACTGCAGGACGTCGCCGTTGGGGACCCGCTCGAGGACCGACGGGAGAGCGATCCCCGGGGTGCGCGTCCCGAAAACCCTGGCGCGTCCAGCCTGCTGGAGCCCGCCGGAGAGAAACTCGGCCGCGGAGATCGAGAGCCCGTCGACGAGGACGGCGACCGGCCCCCCGTAGGCGCCCGGACGGGGATGCACGATCATCCTCAGCTCTGTCTCTCGCAGGCGCAGCGTGCCGAGCGACGCTCCCTTCTCCCCGATGAACCATCCGGCCATCCCCTGGGCCATCGCGCCGATCCCTCCGCCGTTCCCCCGCAGATCGACGATCACCCCCGCGGCTCGCGTCCAGGACTCGACCGCCGCGCCGAAGACGCCCATCAGCCGCGGGGGGTCCATGAACGAGTTGAACGCGACGTACCCGATATCGCCCCCGACCGTCATCGTGTCGATCCAGACATGGATCCCCTGCAGGTGCCCGATCCCGCACTCGCCTCCCCTCGCCGGCCCGAGGCGGATCCGCAGCGGCCGCTCGGCGCCGTCGCCGTCGAGGAAGACAGCCTCGACGGTGTCTCCGATCCCGCCTTCGAACTGCCACTGGATCACCGCGGCCCGGATATAGTCGCGCACGACATGCTCCTCGTACTGCGCGGCTATGCGCTCAATGAGATCCCCGACCGCCTCCCCGCCTGTAGAGACTACCTCCCAACCGGGCCGAACCCCCGCGTCGCCGGCCGGCGATCCGGCTGCGACCTCCGTCACCAGAGGGATTCCGCCCGCGACCCGCACCGTGATACCCGCCTCGCCCTCCCCGCCGTCGGGACCGGCGAGGTACTCGTAGTACTCGCCGGGAATGATCGCGAAGTGCGAGAGAGCGAGACGGTCGATCAGCGAACGCAGCACGGCCCGCGCCTCCTCCATCGTCCGGGCCCGCTCGATGGAGGGAAGCAGCTCGTCCCGCGCCCCGTCCCAGCCGGCCTTCTCGAGAGCCCCGGGCCAGAGCGACTCGCCGATGCGGTTCCAGACGTAGTCGAGCGACTCGACGTTGAGCCGTACCTGCTCCGCCGTTAGCGTATCGGCCGGCGCTTCGGCGGTGGCCGGCCCGGTGCGCCCGCCCGGTGCGGCGCATCCGGCGGCCAGCAGGAGCGCGAAGGAGAGCGCCGCCGGCGATGCCGGTCTTCTCCTATACATCCCTTCCCTCCCTGACGATTGCGGCCGCGTACCAGAGTCCGGCGAAGAGGCCGAGCGCGACGACGCAGAGCGCGAGCGGATCGATCCCCGCGATGAAACGCCCGAGCGGCGTTCCGCCGGAGAGGATCTCCCGCTCGACCGACTCGTTGAGCGCGATCGGGATCGCGAAGGATATCACCATCAGGAATATGTGGCCCCATACCCACCTGTCGAACCCGAAGCGGAAGGCGCCGAGATAGGAGCAGCCGGCCACGAGGATCGAGGCCGAGGCGTTCAGCAGCAGCCACCGCCGCGCGACGTCCACGGCGCCGGTGTCCGCGCCGATGCGTGCGAAGAAGGCCCACATGACCGCCGTGTACGCCGTCGCCGTCAGCAGGACCAGCATGAACTTTCCCGCCACGACCGAACGGGGCCGCACGGGAAGCGCGGCGAGGACCTCGTACCCGCGGTACCGCGACTCGTTCAGCTCCGCGGCGAAGATCGCGGCGAGGGTGAGCAGGTAGAGATAGCCGACGATCAGGTAGACGGCGGTCGAATCGATCGTCCCGTGCGCCAGGGAGAAATACAGCGGCATCCCGGCCCCCAGCACGAGCAGGGTGATCGCGTAGTGTCGCAGGTCCTTGATCATCAGGCCGATCATAGCGAGCTCCCTTGCGGCGCGGCCTCACGCGTCATTCGAAAAGCCGATCCCTTTTTATGCGCACGGCTGCCCCCATGAGCAGCCAATAGACGGCTATCCCCCCGCACAGGGCGACGAGGAGCCACCAGGCGCTCCGCCCCGCGGCCATGCGCGGCAGCCATTCGAACACCCAGTCTCCGAGCCCTTTCCTGAACGCCACTACGCCGAGCAGATTGAGGGCGACCCCGGCGACGACGAGGATCATCATGAAGTTCCTCGCCCCGAACCGGTAGAGGAGCAGGAACGAGATCCCCGCCATGACGATGATCGCCGCCGCGCCCAGGAGGAGGATGTTGCGGCAGTCGCGCACCACGGGGGGCAGTCCGCCGATCGACTCGAACATGTACAGCCCGAAAGCAGTGCCGGCGGCCAGCGCGATCAGCGGCAGCGCGAACTTGGCCATCACGACCGTCTCGAGTCTCAGCGGCAGGGATGCGAGGAAGGCGTATCCCCCGTATTTCTCCTCGATCGCTTCTGCAGAT
>JAQVGR010000298.1 GCA_028696635.1 Candidatus Krumholzibacteriia bacterium
GTCGTATTTGAGCCTGTTCTCGAGCGTCTCGCGCTCCCGGGGGCTCAGGCCGCGCGGTCCTCCGGGAAGAAGCGCCTCTACCGCCCCGATCTTCACTCCAGGCCTCTGCGCCAACCGCCGCGCCGTGATCGCCCTGTCGATCCCCGCCCCTCCCGCCGATTCCAGCACCGCCGCTGCGCACTCCGGCTCGACCCGCTCTCCGGCGATCCTCCTCAAGGCGGCATTCACCCGGCGGCGGCGCGCCGTCGTCTCCTCCCAGAGCCGGCGCGGGAGCAGGCCGAACCGCACAGCGTACCGCATAAGCCGCTCGTCCGCGTTATCCTGGCGAAGCAGCAGGCGGTACTCGGCCCGCGAGGTGAACATCCGGTACGGCTCCGAGATCTCCTTCGTGACGAGATCGTCGATCAGAACCCCTGCGTACGCTTCCATTCGTCCCGGAATAAAGGGCGGCGCTCCCCGCAGGGACAGCGCCGCGTTGATCCCCGCCACAATCCCCTGCGCCGCCGCTTCCTCGTATCCGGAGGTCCCGTTCACCTGCCCGGCGAAAAAGAGCCCTCTCAGTCGGCGGGATTCGAGGGATGGCTCTATCTGGCGGGGAGGGAAGAAGTCGTACTCGATCGCGTACCCGTATCGTACGATATCGGCCTCCCCGAGCCCCGGCACGGAGCGGACCATCTCCTTCTGCACGTCGGCGGGGAGGCTCGTGGCCATCCCGTTGACATAGATCTCCGGCGATCCGAGCCCCTCCGGCTCGAGAAAGAGCTGGTGGCGCGGCTTGTCGGCGAACCTCACAACCTTGTCTTCTATGGAGGGGCAGTAGCGGGGTCCGATCCCCGTGATCTGTCCCGAAAACAGCGGCGCCCTGTGAAGGTTTCTCCGTATGATCTCGTGAGTCTTCTCGCCGGTCCAGGTGATATGGCAGCTGACCTGGTCAGTGCCGACTGCCGTCGTCCGGTACGAGAAGGGCTGCGGGGCCGGGTCTCCCGGCTGCTCCTCGCACCTCGAGAAATCCACGGTCTCCCCGAGAAGGCGCGGGGGAGTCCCTGTCTTGAGACGTCCACGCTCGAATCCGGCCTCTGCGAGCATGTCGGAGAGGGCGCACGAGGGCTGTTCACCCTCCCTCCCCCCCGGCACCCTGCTCTCGCCGATATGCATCAATCCGTTCGGAAATGTCCCCAGGGCGAGCACGACCTTCCCCGCGCGCACCGCCTCCCCTCCCGCCATGGTCACCCCGATAACACGCCCCGCTTCATGAAGTATACCGTCCGCTTCCCCCTCGAGGATCTCGAGCCCCGGCGTCGACTCGAGGGCCCGCAGCATGCGCTCGTGATAGAGCCTCTTGTCGGCCTGGGCCCTTGGCGACCAGACCGCCGGCCCCCTCGCCCTGTTGAGCATTCGGAACTGGATCCCCGCGAGATCGATGCAGAGCCCCATCTCGCCGCCGAGAGCGTCGACCTCCCTCACGAGCTGTCCTTTCCCCAGCCCCCCTATCGCCGGATTACACGGCATACGCGCGATGTCTCCGATCCGCAGCGTCACTAGCAGCGTCTCGAAGCCCATCCGCGCAGCAGCAAGGGCTGCTTCGCATCCCGCGTGTCCTCCGCCTACAACGACGATATCGTATTTCGCTCCCGCGCCCATAATGTGGATATGTTTTGTTACTGCCTGTAATATAATCGTTTACTTGCCGACACAAAACCGGCTGAAGATCTCGTCCAGGACCCTGCCTGCCGCCGACCTGCCGGTCACCTCACCTATTGCGTCGAGGGCATCCCGGAGCTCGACGCTGAGGATCTCCGCCGGCGAGCCGGCGACCGCCTCCTCCTCGAGCCTCCCTAGCGCCGCCTCCGCCCTGTGCAGTGCGATCCCCTGGCGGGCGTTGACTGCGATCCGCTCCCTTGCCAGATCCCCCCATCCGCCTCCGGCGGTATGCCGGTAAATCAGCTCCCTGAGTCGATCAAGCCCTTCGCCGGTAACGGCGCTCGTCTCGACGACCTTCTCCCGCTCCCCGGCCCTGGCCGCGCGCAGGGCTGCCTCTGAAGTCCCGAGATCGCGCTTGTTGAGGGCTATGATGTGATTGCGATCGGCGATCGCCTCGAGCTCCTCCCCTGCAGCGTCATCCCACCCCGCGTGCGCATCGACGACGAAGACGATGAGGTCGGCCGCCTGCACCGCCTCGCTCCCCTTCGCGATCCCCCGCTCCTCGATCTCGCACTCCGTCGCGCCGAGCCCCGCCGTGTCCTCGAGGAAAAACGTGAATCCGCCAATATGGATCCTTTCCCTGAGAACATCCCTCGTCGTTCCGGGGAGTGCCGATACGATCGCCCGTTCCTCGCCGATCAACGCGTTGTATATGCTGCTCTTTCCGGCGTTTCGCGGGCCCGTGATGGCCACGCGTATCCCCGTCCTGAGCTTCCCCCCGGCGACCTCCGCCTCGAGAAGCGCATCGATGCGCGAGCGCGCCGCGCGCGCGACATCCGCCGCTTTCTCGTCGGTGTACGCCTCGATCCCCTCGCCCGAAAAGTCTATCGCCGCCTCTACGAGGGTCAGCATGCCGAGAAGGTCGTGCTCGACGTCGCCGAGACGCCTCGAGAGCCCTCCGCCGAGGTGCTCGAGGGCGACCTTCGCCTGGAGTTTCGTTTCGGCCGCTATCAGGTCGGCGACCGCCTCCGCCTGCGAGAGGTCGATCCGACCGGAGAGGTACGCGCGCCGGGTGAACTCTCCCGGCCCCGCCGGACGGGCTCCGAGCCGCACGGCTTCGCAGATGATCCTCTCCGCGATCACCATCGACCCGTGGCAGAATATCTCCGCCGAATCTTCCCCTGTGTAGGAATGCGGCGCCCGAAGCAGTATCGCCGCCGCTTCGTCGATCGTCTCGCCCGAGCCGTCGCGCAGGGCGCACGCGTGCAGGGTCCGCGGTTCCCACGATGCGGCGCCCGGCGCCATCCCGCAGAGGAACTCCGCGGACCGGGGCCCCGAGATCCTGACCACGGCGATCGCCGAGCCGCCCGGCGGCGTGCTCAGGGCGACGATCGTGTCACTGATCATGGCCTATCGCCTGTCGCCGAACCGGCCTCTCCTGTCGCCTCGGTCCTGCTTGTCGGCGTCCTTCGCGGGCGCAACGTATACCTTGCGCATCTCGCCGTTCCCCGTCGTGTACGTCGAGACCCCTTCGACCTCTGCGAGGGCGACGTGCACGATGCGCCGCTCGGACGCCTTCATCGGTTCGAGCTGCACCTCGCGGTTCGTCTTCTTCGCGCGTTCGGCGGCCTTCACCGCCTTCTGCTTGAGAATCTCCTGCCGGTTCTTCAGGTAGCCCCCCACATCGAGGGTGAGCCGCTGATATCCGCCGAGCCGGCGGG
>JAQVGR010000008.1 GCA_028696635.1 Candidatus Krumholzibacteriia bacterium
ATTGTCAGCTGCGCGTATCCGTTGCTCAGCGTCCCGGAGACCGGCGTGTTGGCCGCCGGGTCGCCCGACGAGATGCGGACAGCGTCGAAGCTCGGCACCGGATTCCAGTACTGGTCGGTCGCGAAGTCCTGGGCGAGGAACGCCGTTCCCGCCGCCTGCGTGGCCG
This sequence comes from Candidatus Krumholzibacteriia bacterium, assembly GCA_028696635.1. Taxonomy (GTDB): domain Bacteria; phylum Krumholzibacteriota; class Krumholzibacteriia; order Krumholzibacteriales; family Krumholzibacteriaceae; genus JAQVGR01. The sequence continues at coordinate 167 of JAQVGR010000008.1, forward strand.
GCGAGCCGGCGAGCCCGGTCAGCGAGCCCGGCAGCGGGCTCTGCCCCGGCACGACGATCTGCACCCTGGCGAAGGAGCCCGGATGTACGATGAACGGATCGCTCGTGCCGTTCCTCGAGGGGGCCGATTCGAGGTAGGCGTAGATGTTGACGTTTCCCCTGTTGATGCTGCTCTCGTCGGCGCGGTACATCGTCAGCTGCCCCGACCAGTACCCGCCGGTCAGGGTGACCCGGTCGGGGGAGATGCGGCCCTCTCCGTAGCTGGTGATCTCGCGCAGGCGCACCTCGCCGGTGAAGCCGGTCACCCGGACGCCGCTCGCGTCGACCGCGGTCAGCGTGTAGCTCTCCGGCACGCCGGCGTACCGGTGCTTCTGGCTGATGTCGTTGAAGAGGAAGCCCTGCAGGACCATTACCTGCACAGCCGCCGAGACGGCGTCGGGCACCGTCGGATCGGTGAGGTCCGAGGCGGTGAAGGTGAAGTAGCCGCCCGCGTTCAGCGTCGCGACGACCTGCGCCTCCCCGGCGGACAGTGTGACCTGGGCCGGGTGCGAAGCCGTCTCGTCGGTGCACGACAGGGCGACGGCGTGCGTTATCGAAGTCACCGTGTACCACGCGTCGTCGCATGCCCTGATCCGGACGGCGAACGGCACCCCGGCCGCCTGCGCGGCCGGCGTTCCGGCCTTGCCGGCCGACGTTCCGGGTGCGGCCACCTCTCCGGGCAGGAGCACCTGCAGTCTCGTGAAGGTCTGCGCCGGAGCGGGCGCGGCGGCCGCCGCCAGCAGCAGACAGGTCAATGCGGCAACAGCCGCGTGGAACGATGTTCTCCTCGCGTCGAACACGATCTCCACCTTCTCTCGTCTATTTGTCTTCTGTTATTCGATTGTCTCTGAACTGGACCGCGGGTGAGGTGCTTTAGATATCTCCCGGTTTCCCCGGGTCTGATGTTCGATCCCGTTCTGTCCCCGCGTGTCCTGACGTTTCCGTCGTGCTTTAGATATCCTCGGGCTGCTGTCTGCGGCGGGACTTCAAGAAGCGGACCACGCGCCGTCCGACCGCGCTGCGCGGGGTCGAGTCCGATGGCGCCAACGCGCAATCAGAACGGAATGTTAGGTCCGATCGCGATCGCATGAAAATCGCCTCGGGTATGAACCGGCGAAGGGCCTATTCCGGCGAGGCTTTTCGGGGTCACGGCATTGCATGTGTAGAAAGGACACGAGGGGAATATCGGCAACGACGGAGCGCCGCGCATCAGTACGAGAGAACATGCGGAAAGGAAGCGGACGGCGGGGAACCGTCAATTTGCAACGCGAAAGGGAAGGGGCGCGGACGGCCGCGCCCCGATGTTTCCGATCGTCGCCCGCCGCGCGCGCTCAGTCGCTCGCCATGATGAACAGCGGCTTCGCCTCGAAGTTCTCGTAGTAGGGGCGCAGGCGGTCCTTGTTGTAGTACTGGTCGACGTCGACGACCTTCTTGTAGCTCGTCACGATCTCTATCGGCACGTTGTCGTAGCGGCCGTTCTTGAGGGCGACGAGCCGCCCCGACACCCTGCTCATGACGAGGTTGAGCGCCAGGTTGCCGTACGCCATCGGCACGATCGAGTCTATCGCGTCGGGGTCGCCGCAGCGCACGAGGTACCCGAGCCGCTGGCTGATGACGGGGATCGTCCTGCCGCTGTTGTATTTCGGGGAGATCTCCTTGAGCCGCCGCGAGATGTTGTCGCCGCTTCCGCCGAGCTTCTTGTGACCGTACGCGTCCTGCTCCTCTCCCGCGAAGGTCATGAACCCCCCCTCGGGGGCGGCCCCCTCGGAGACGAGCACGACCGAGTAGTGGCTCGGGTTGGTGGTCCAGTCCTGCACGAGGAGCTCGCAGAGATGCTCCATGTTGAACGGGTACTCGGGGATGACGCAGCGGTTCGCCGCGCCGGCCATCGTGGGCAGCAGGGCGGTGAACCCCGCGTACCGGCCGAAGACCTCGATCACGAGGAACCGCTCGTGCGAGCCGGCCGAGGTGCGCAGGGAGTGCGTCATCTGGATCGTGCGCGTCACGCAGGTGCTGAACCCGATGCAGTAGTCGGTCCCCGGCACGTCGTTGTCCATCGTCTTGGGGATCGCGATCACCTTGATCCCTTCGTGGTGCAGCCGCACCCCGTAGCTGAGGGTGTCGTCGCCGCCGATCGGGATCAGATAGTCGATGCCGAGCCAGTCGAGGTTCCTGAGGACCTCGGGGGTGAGATCGTTCGTCTCGGCGCCGTACGTTCCCTTGAGGTGATCGGGCACCTCGGACGAGCGGACATGGCTCGGCCTGGTGCGCGAGCTGTGCAGGAAGGTCCCGCCGGTGCGGCCGATCCTGTTGACCAGCGCCTCGGTGAGAAACTCGTAGTTGTTCCTGTTGTCGGCGTCCTTGTCGCGGACGATCTCTATCATCCCCGCCCAGCCGCGCCGGATCCCGATCACCTCGTACCCCTCGCGGATCGCCCTGATCGTGACGCCCCTGATCGCCGGGTTGAGCCCGGGCACGTCCCCGCCGCCGGTCAGTATCCCGATCCTGCCCTTGGTCTTCTGCGTGTTCGCCATTCCCGCCGCTCCGTCCTTTCCGCACTGATTTGCGTCCTGCATGGGATTATCGGCGCAATCGCGTCCTGCGGCAAGTGAAACCGACGCATGGAGCGGTGGGCGGCCGGAACAGCCGGCAAAAAAACGGCGCCCTGGGGCCGGGGCGCTGTCTAAAAGGCCGAACGAGAGGAAATCGCTCGACGGCGATATGCCTCATTGCGCGTATATCAGCCTGATGATCGCCGGCGGATGCTCTCCTCCCGTATTTCCGGGCCGGGCGACTCCGGCCGGATCCACATCAGCGATATATCGTCTTTGTCGCTCCCCAGGACTGTTCCGACGTCCCGACGGAGATGCAATCCCAGCAGTCCGGAAGCTGCCCGGAGAGGTCTCCCCAGCACGTCATCTCGCCATATTTTATCATGACGGCGTTGCCGTACACGGCATCGTCCAGGGGCGGAAGCGTCGAATAGAACACCCAGGTGCCGGTCCCGGAATCGACCGGCTCGCACTCGCCTGCCAGCACCTCGAACTTGATCACGTCATCGGTTGTGATGTCCTCGTACCCTCCGCACTCCGCCTCGCCGATATACTCTACGTTATCGCACGGGGCATCATCGTACTCGCCTGTCGACGTGCCGGCCGGAGCGGGAAAACCGATCTCCGCGTCATAGTCGGGGTCGCACAGGCAGGGGCATTCCATCCCCAGCGAAAACAGGAAGTTGCTGAGGCCCCCGCCCTCCTCGACTCCCGATACCGCCCAATACCCCGAAACGGTGTATTTGTACCATCCCTCGAATCCGGGGTCGGTGGAAGGTTCGGCGCTCACCGTGAACTCGAGCGCATCGCAGGACTGAGCTGAAAGTGCGGCGGGAAGCAGAAGCAGTACCGCGAAGACAGAGGCGGTAACAATGCGACTCATGGTTCATCCCCTCCATTTTCAATTATTCCGCGAGGAGTCATCGCTCATTTACAGTCGATTCATTGTAACACGAACAGCGGGTAAAATCAATATCATTATCAGTTGCAATAAGTTATCGATACGGTCGGTTATTATCGGTGCCGGTTTCAACAGGCGTGCTCGCACCGGGGGGGCTCCCTGCCGCGCGGCTTCCCGTGCTCCCCCGAATAACTCTCCCGGGATCCCGACGGTCGTGGTAAAATAACGGCGATGCTCTCGCCGCTCGATCATACGAAAGCGCGCATCCCCCGCCGGCCGCGGCCGCTCCCCGCGTGGATCGCCGCCGTCTGCTCGGCTCTCGCGTTGCTCTCTCTCGTCCAGCCGCTTTCCCCGGCGGCGCTCGGCGCCTCCTCCCCAGACTCCATCCCCCTGCGGATCCCCGCCGGTCCCCGCCCGGTCAGGAACTGGCCGGTCATCCTCGGCAACTCGATCCGGCACCCCCTCGCCGTGGCCGACATCGACGGCGACGGCCGCGACGAGATCGCCGTCGCGGTCAGGGACTGCCGGATATTCCTGCTCGATCACAGGGGGAGGACCCTCCCCGGCTGGCCCCGCGAGACGGTCGCCACGACATACACCGGCCCGATGTTGGCCGACATCGACGCCGACGGCGAATACGAGATAGCAGTATGCACGCTGGACAAGTTTATTCATATGTGGCGGGAGGACGGGAGCGACGTTCCGGGGTGGCCCCGGGAGATCGGGGGATACGCCACCTCGGCGCCGATCCCCGTCAAGGCCGGGACTCCGGGAGAGTCGTCGGTGCTCGTTTCCGCATCTCCCGGCGTGATCCATCTGTTCACTCCCGGCGGAGCCGAACGCGACGGATGGCCGAAGACCCTGCCCGCCTCGACGCGGACGCAGGGCTTCGACAGGCGTCCGACGGGGATCGCCGATCTCGACGGGGACGGATCCCCCGAGATACTGCACCTGTCAACCGTGCCTGCGGTCCTGCATGCATGGCGCCTCGACGGCTCGGAGTATCCGGGGTTCCCCGTCGCGGTCGCAGGCCGGGGAGGGCTCGGCCTGGCCGTGGACGATCCGGACGATCCGCGCCTGATCGCGTGCGCGACCGAAGAGGAGCTGTTTCTCCTCGATCGCTCCGGCAACGACGTCGGATCGGGTTCGAGGCCCGACGCCGACTGTCTGCTCTATACCGCCCCGTGGTTCATATCTTCCCGCCCGGAGCCGGACGGGAAGGCGGACCTGATTCTCGTCTCGACCGACGACGACAGGGTCTGCCTGTGGGATACGGAGGGGCGGCCGCTCCCCGGGTGGCCGGTCCGCCTCGACGGATTCATCTACGGCCTCAAGAAGTCGGAGGAGCGTCACACGGTGTACGGCCCCCCGATCGCCTGCGACGCCGACGGGGACGGCGGGCAGGAGATCGTGCTGGGGAGCTACGACCACCACCTCTACTGCTTCGAGCTCGACGGCGCCCCCGTGCCGGGCTGGCCTGTCGTCGTCGAGGATTTCATACTGCAGGGGCTCGCGCTCGCGCAGCTCGACGGCACGGGGCCGAAGGAGCTGGTCGTCGGGCAGTTCGGGGAGACCATCTTCGCCTGGCACCTCGGCCCCCCGTATGCGGAGGACGGACTGGGCGCGAGCGCCGCCGGGGAGTTCTCCGAATGGCCGCCGGTCTATTACGCGGTCTCGGCCGTTATCCTTCTGATGATCCTCATGCTCGTCCACCTGCTCAGGCGGGAGCTGATCGCCCCGCCCCTCTCGCTCCGCGGGGCGCTGCGAGGCGCGCTGGCGATCGTCCTCTTCGCTCTTGCGATCCGCCTTGTTTTCTTCGCCGGGGATTTTTACCGGTACTGGCGGGCCGAGGGGATGCTCGCGCGAGCGGAACCGGCGGTCGGCGTCGTGCTGCGAAACGGGCATGACAGGGCGCAGGCGTTAGCCGACAGTCTCGCGGAGGGGCTGACGCACTGCGATGCTTCGCACCTCTGCGATCCGCTGCGGGCGCTGCGGTGTCTCGAACGGCTCGCCGACAGCAACAGGCTCGAGTACCGTTTCTCCGGTATCCTTCTTGCCGGCGGCTCGGGGCGCGTCATTCAGGGAGTGGGGCTCGGGACGGGATGGACCGATCTGGCCGATATCGGACTTGCGCGGGGAGCCCCCGCCGACCCGATCCTCCTCGGCGACGTCCCCGTCTTCGCCGTGGAGTCCAGCCGCGGCGTCGTCGCCGGCCGGGATACGCTGAGGTTCTTTCTCTTCTCGAGCCTGCTCAACCAGGTCCCCAACGAGATAGTCGACGCCACCGGTTTCTCCGCCCGCATCCTCGTCGATGGGAGGACGGCGGCATGGGGAGGGGCGGGGCAGAGGACACCGCAGAGCATCCGGCCGTGGCGCGGCTCGCTGCAACCGTCGCGCCGGATCGGGATCGCCCCCCCGCCGGAAGGCGGGAGGATGAGCATCGTGCTCGCGCACGAGAATTTCGACCGGCCGCTGTCGCAGTGGATCGATCTCGCCGCCGTCCTCGTTCTCCCGTTCGCCTGCCTGCTGATGATGATAAGGCGCGATCGGGCCGGGCGGATCGGATTGCGGGGATGGTGGCTCGCTCTCTTCGCCGCATTGTATATCGCCGGCGCGTTCCTGCTCCACCCCGGCAGGCTCGCGGCGGTCCCGGTCCCCGCCGCGGGGAGGTTCCTCGAGGTCCTGCTCCACATGATCGGCGTCGCCGGATTCGTCGTGGTGCTCTACCGCGTGGCGACGTCGCAGAGGAGCCGGCAGCTCAACTTTACCCTGCTCGGGTCGTACCTGATCGTCAGCCTCATCCCGCTGATGGTGCTGATGCTGGTCGGCGGCAACCTGCTGATCGGCGTCCAGCGCGATATCGCGGAGAGCACGATGGAGGATCTGGAGTCAAGGGCCGCGAACATGGTCCTCTCGTACATGGGGAACCAGCGATTCACCGGCAGGCTCAGGAACGAGGCGCCGGCCCTGCTCTCTCAAACGACCGAGACGGCCTGGCTGAATTTCGTCGGGGAGAACCAGTACCTGTTCAACTACGATATGCCGACCGCCTACCTGACGCTCTGGGCGCGCGAGCGGGAAGATCCGGAAAGGTTTTTCACGGGGTATTCGTACCGGGCGCCGAGGACGCACAAGCTCTACTACGAGAGACCGGAATGGACGGAGGGCGGGAGCATCCGCGGGCTGTTCCTCGATGCCGGCACGGCGGTGGTCAGGGCGATGCGCACCTACCGGACCGAATCGCTCGAGATGGAGATCGTCAGCCACCTGCCGATAGACGAAACGATCATAGGAGAGATGGAGGAGCGGCTTCGCGTGTTTCCCTTCATGCCGCGCGTCCATCTCGAGCCCGCATGGCTCGAGGCGGCCGGCGAGCGCAGCCGGCCCGACGGATGGCGCATCCCCTACGAGCGCGAGATCGCCCTTGAGGCGAGGGACTGGCAATCGGGGAACCCCCGCTGGGTCGTCTACCGCGCGGGGATGTACATCCCCGCCGGCGGGGAGCTGCCGCGGGTCCTCGTTCCGGCGATCCTGCTGATACTCCTGCCGCTGGGGCTGTCGCTGTGGGGGGCATGGACGACCTTCAGCCGCACCGCGAGGCCGCTCGGCCGGCTGATGACGGGGATACGGAGGGTGGGGGAGGGCGACCTCGAGTACCGTCTCGGGCAGGCGGGCCCCTCGGAGATCGGCCGGACGGCCCGCGCCTTCGACGCGATGGCGGACAGCCTCGAGAAGACCGTTTCGGAGCTCGCCGAGAAGCGCAAGGTCGAGGAGGTCAGCGCGCTCAAGAGCCGCTTCATCTCGATGGTCAGCCACGACCTGAAGACGCCGCTCTCGTCGATACGGGGGGCGGCGGAGAACATTCTCGAGGAGGTCGCCGGCCCGGTGACCTCGCGGCAGCGCACGTACCTCGAGATGATCCTGCGGAGCAGCGGGGACCTGCAGAAGATGATCACCGATCTGCTCGACCTCTCCCGCATCGAGAGCGGGAGGCTCGACCTCGATATCGAGCCGCTCGACATGCGGCACGAGGCGGAAGACCTGCTCCGGTCGATCAGACCGATACTCGAGCAGCGGCGGATCAGGGGGCGGCTCGTCGTGCATGCGGGGCAGACCGTCGCTCGCGGCGACCGGACCAGGGTCTGGCAGATCCTCAGCAATATCGTATCGAACGCGGTGCGCTACTCCCCCGATGGGGGGGTGGTTGAGGTCAGGATAGAGGATGTTCCGGCCCAGCGGCCCGGCGGTCGGGCGATGCTGTCGATCTCGGTCCTCGACGAGGGCCCGGGGGTATCGGCGGCGGACGCGGCGAAGATCTTCGAGCCGTTCTACTACCACCCCCACGATGGCGAGGGCGCCCACGGAGCGGGACTGGGGCTGGCGATCGTCAAGCAGCTCGTAGAGCTCCACGGCGGCTCGGTCTCCATCGGCAGCTCGCCCTCCGGCGGGGCGGCCTTCTCGTTCACCCTTCCCGTCTGAGATTCCCGTGTACTTCGCCGCCGGGATCCGGCATAGTGACTGCGCAATAACTGCGCGGTTCGGGGGCCCCGGTAGTCCGCGCCGGACGAATTGCCCATGGAAACTATGAGCTTCAACTTGTTTTATTGCAACAAGATGATGCGGCAATCGCTCATTATGGCCGGTGGTACGCTCTGTGCATTGACTTCGAGAGCTATTACGGAGGGGGCAGAACGTGGATGTTGAAGCGATGGGCCTGCCGGTGAACGCAGCGAACGGCTCGGCGCGTATCCTCGTGGTCGAGGACGACGCGAGCCTGCGCATGATCATATCGGACCGTCTCGCCGGGCTCGGCTACCGCGTCAGCGAGGCCTCGAGCCTGAAGGAGGCGATGGAGTCGCTCGAGCGGGAGAGCTGCCGCCTCGCGCTGCTCGATATCTTCCTCCCCGACCAGAGCGGGCTCGAGGGGCTGCGCCGGATCCACGGCCGTTTCCCAGAGATGCCGGTGATCGTGATGACCGCTCACGGCACGATCGACATGGCCGTCGAGGCGATACACGAGGGGGCGTACGATTTCATCACCAAGCCGCTCGATTTCAAGCGTCTCGCCGTAGTCATCGGGAGGGCGGTCGAGAGCTTTCAGTTGCGCACCGAAGTCGATTATCTGCGCCGGGCCACCGACGAGCCGTACGCCGCGATCATCGGCGAGAAGACGAGCCTTCGCGGCGTCATGGAGCTCGTGCGCACGGTGGCGGACACCGACGCCACGGTGCTCCTGCGCGGCGAGACGGGGACGGGCAAGGAGGTGATCGCCAGGGCGATCCACCGGCTCTCCTCGAGAAGCAGGCGGCCGTTCGTCGTGGCGAACTGCGCGGCGATCCCGCGCGAGTTGATGGAGAGCGAGATGTTCGGGCACGTCAAGGGATCGTTCACCGGCGCGATCGCCGAACATTCGGGGTTCTTCGAGACGGCGGGAAACGGGATGCTGCTGCTCGACGAGATCGGGGATCTCAACTACGATCTGCAGGCGAAGATCCTCCGCGTGCTCGAGAACGGGACCTTCAAGAAGGTCGGCGCCAGGACCGAGCAGACCAGCAGCGCCCGCGTCCTCGCCTCGACCCACCAGGATCTGGAGCTGCTGATCGGGCAGGGGCGCTTCAGGGAGGATCTCTTCTACCGGCTCAACGTCTTCCCGATCGCGCTTCCCCCGCTGCGCGCGCGCAGGGAGGATATCCCCGAGTTCGCGCGGCACTTTCTGCGCCTGGCGGCGACCGGCGCGGGGAAGCCGGCCGAGCTCGGGGATGGCGCGATAGCGGCGCTGGTCGATCATCCGTGGCCGGGAAACGTCCGCGAGCTGAAGAACCTCATGGAGAGGCTCGCCATCACCAGGGCCGGGCGGAGGATCGCGGCCGAGGACGTCAGGGCCCTCTTGACCCCCGCTGGCGCTCCGGGCCGGATCTCCGCCGTGATCCCGCTGCAGGATATGGAGAGGCAGGCGATCGTCGCCGCCCTCGAGAAGTTCGGGGGGAACCGGACGAAGGCGGCCCAGGCCCTCGGGATCGGACGGCGAACCCTTCAGAACAAGCTCAAGGCGTACGGCATTGCCGGCGACAACGGCGGGGAAGGTTGACAGGGATCGGCAGGTTGCTAGTGCGCAGATTGTGCGCGGTTATGCGCAGAATGTGCGCATGCACGACATCGCCATGGGTATTTTTGCTTATGTCTTTTGTTGACATATAGTCACTTACAACATTTATTGCCTGGGTGTGATTCTGGTACGAGGCATGCAATTATAAATGGAAGCAAAGGTAGTTATTCCCCGGAGGGGATGCCGGAGGGGACCAAGGTGCTGCGGATTCTCCTGCTGAGACGATAAGTGGAAGAGGTGAGCACCGGGGTGTTGTGAAGAGGCCGGGCGCCCGCGCCAGTCGGGAGCCCGGCCTCGCTGCATGACCCCCGCCCTGTTCGAGGCGCGGGCGTCTCGCGATCCGTGCCGTTTCTTCAGGGAACCTTCCTCAGGTCGATCCGCACGACTCTTCCTTTTTCCTGCGGCAGCAGCAGACGTTGTAGAAGAAGCTCATGATGGTGAGAACCAGCGCCGCGATGATGATAACGACCTTCGCCCAGGTGTGAGGCCAGAAGAACAGCGACAGGACGAGGATGGCTGCCGCCAGGATGAAGCGGCAGAAGCAGAGTTTCATCGAATCACCTCCTGTCCGAGATCCCGGCTGATATTGAATGCGCCTCGCCCCCGATAATCAAGGAAAAACTTGCGCCCGATTCGTACTCGAGGCCGTCCCGCCTCCGGTGCGGACGCGCTCAGTCGTACGCCTTCATGATCTCGGGGTCCTCGTCCATCAGGGGGCCGGCCAGCTCGCGCATCCTCCAGCCGTCCCAGAACGAGAGATTCTCGTGGACCTTGAGGTACTTCATCGGGATCGGGTGGGTCCCGATCACCACGGGGATTCCGTACCGCGTCTCGATGTACTCCTTGAAGCGGCGGATGTTGGGGCAGGGCGGATACCCCACGACCAGCCCCGTCGCCAGGTGGATCGCCTCGGCGCCGTTCTTTATCATCTCGGCCGGGACGTACTCGACGTTCCCGCCTGGGCAGTCGCCGCAGTACGAGTAGCCGACCAGCTCGAGCTGTTCGTCCTTCGGGTATATCGCGAAGCCTCCGACGCGCTCGCGCATCGAGCGCAGGCACTTCCCGCCGCCGCAGCTCTTGTACCGCCCGCAGATGATGATGCCGATCTTCTTCATCGCACGCTCCCTTCGGTGAGGATCGGATTTCGCGATCGATTGTACGACACCTTTCCCGGCGGTTTCAATCTCCCAACGATCGGGATCCTAGTCGCTCCTGATATGCTCTATCGCCCGGTCGAGCAGGGCGGGGAAGTTCCCGGGGTACCAGTGGCCGATGTCCAGCGTCATGACGAACTGGTACTGCAGCCCGTTGTCCCTCAGCAGGTCTGCCATCGCGCGCTGGGCGGGGACGCGGTTGTCGAGCTCGGTGGTGATGATCGTCCCGCGCACGCCGCGCTCGCGCGCGGCGGCGACCTCTGCGGCGGTGACGTTCTCCGGCATCGGCGGGCAGAGGCTCACGAACCCCTTCACCGGGACCGCCTCCTCGAAGAAGGTCACCACGAGCGATCCGTATCCCCCCGATGAGAAACCGCCTATCAGCACCTCGCCCGCATCCACCGGATATTCCGCGCAGACCTTCTCGTACGCCTCCCGGACCTCGCGACGGGTCGTCTCCTGCTCCTCCCACGAGAAGCCGTTCATCGAGACGACCTGCGACGACTGGACCCAGGCGATGATGAACTCTCTCTCCATCACATCCGATCGCCAGTTCGGCCGGAAGACCCCGATGTTCTCCCCGCCGCCGTGCAGGGCTATGAAGAGGGGATATGTCCTTGTCGTGTCGAAATCCTCCGGCACGGACACCTCGATCTGCGGCTTCGCGCGCTTCTGCGCCTCGTCCTTCATCGCGAGGTTCCTGGCGATGATCCCGTCGAACTCCTCGCGTTCGCGCAGAGGAGCCCACTGTTCGCCCTGGAAGGCCCATACGTTGAAAAAGTGTCCCTTCTCGTGCGCCTTCTCGAGATACCGTATCGCCCGGTCGTAATCCTCGAGGCGCATGCAGACCAGAGCCATGTTATACGACATGTTCGAGTACTTGCCGGTGAAGCGGTCGTAGTTCTCCTCGATAAGCGCCGCGATCTCCTCGTACTCCTTCGCGTTGTACATCTCGACGAGGCGGCTGCGGAATTCCTGGTACCGCGCCTCGGGATCGTCCTGGGCGGCGGCGCACGAGAGCGCCGCGAGGAGCAGGAAGATGATCGGTACGGACAGGGGCGATCTGCGCATGTCACGAGCCTCCTTGGCTGTGCAGGGCGTCGGGCGGGGAGCACGGAAAATATACGCGGCAACGGCATGCCGGTCCAGAAGACTCTGCCCTTAATTCCTGCTGAAGACACCGCCGGATCGTGATATAATGTATCCACGATCAAGCGGCTATGTGCCCGTTCAGCGGGATTCAGGATGGACATACGATCAGCGGCGCCCGCTTCGGCGGTTTCGGCGATGCGCCGGCGGTCCAGGCGCCCGGAATAGGAGGAAGCATATGCGTATCCGATGCTCGTCCCTGTGCGTCCTCGTAGCGGCCGTTTCCCTTCTCGTCCCCCAGCCGCTCCTCGGCGGCTGGATAGAAGACGGGATCGAGCTCGACGGGGCGCCCTACGACCAAGGCAACGTGAGCGTCATCGGCGACGGCGAGGGAGGGGCCGTCGTCGTCTGGATGCGCGGGCTCAACGAGGGCGGCTACCTCAAGGGCGACATCTACGCGCAGCGCCTGGACAGATGGGGGAACAGCCTCTGGACCTCCGGGGGGCAGCCGATCTGCGTCCTGACGGAGGACCAGACCCAGCCGAAGATCGTTGCGGACGGCGAGGGCGGATACATCATCTGCTGGACCGATCTGCGCCCGACGACTCACACCGATATCTACGCCCAGCGGATCGACGCCGACGGGACGCCTCTGTGGACGACGAACGGCGTCGCCGTCTGCACGGCCGCGTACGGCCAGGGCAATCCCGTGATGATACCGTTCGAGGGGGGCGGCGCGGTGATCGCGTGGCAGGACACGCGCAGCGGCACCAACTACGATGTATACGCCCAGCGGGTGAGCAACGCGGGCTCGATGCTCTGGACCGCGGACGGCGTCGCCGTCTGCACCGATCCCTCCTTCCAGGAGCAGATCCGGATCGCGCCGGGGAGCGACGGCGGGACGAATGTCGTCTGGCAGGACTCGCGCAACGGGCAGTACGACATCTACGCGAACTACCTGAGCGCTTCCGGCAGTCCGAACTGGGGGACCTCGGGAAACTGCATCTGCTGCGATCCCGCATCGCAGAGCTCCCCGGAGATGGTCAGCGAAGGGCTCGGCGGGGCGATCGTCGCGTGGGTGGATATGCGGAACGGGAACGCCGACATCTACGGGACCAGGGTCTATTACGGGAGCGGTTACTGGGGCGCGGGCGAAGCGTCGTCCATCTGCAGCGCAGCAGGGAACCAGAACTACCACTCGATCGAGCGGTATGGAGTGTACGGCGCGGTCGTCGCCTGGAGGGACGAGCGCGGCGGCAATGTCGATCTCTACGCGCAGCGGATCGACGTGTCCAACAACCGGTACTGGGCGACCGACGGGATCGCGATCTGCTCGTATGTCGGAACCCAGGCGATCGAGGATATCGCCGAGGACGGCGCGGGGAACCTCGTCTTCGTCTGGTTCGACACGAGGGACATCTACAACGATCTCTACGCGCAGAAGGTGGACGGCGACGGAGCGGCGCTCTGGGATCCCCGCGGGGTTCCGGTCGCCACGGAGCGCTACAACAAGTGCTACTCGAAGGCCGCTGCGGACGGCGACGGCGGCGTCATCGTGGCATGGCAGGACTACCGCTCGGGCGATTCCGATCTCTACGCGCAGCGGATCGACGCGGTCGGATGCTGGGGGTACCCCTCGCCGGAGATAACCTCGATAGCCGACGTGCCGGGGGACCAGGGAGGGGCGCTGAGCGTCGAGTGGACGCGCGGCGAGCTCGACGTCTTCCCGTACGAGGTCATCACCCACTATTCCGTATGGAGGAGCCTCTCCGATCCCGAGACCGCGGCGGCTCTCTCGCGCGGGGAAAAGAGCGTCGATCCGGTCGACCTCGCCCCCGATTTCGAGGGGCGGGCCTACCGGTTCGTCACGCTCGACGGGGCGACCTACGGGTGGGAGTGGATCGGGAACGTACCGGCGCACCGGCTCGAGACCTACGCCTTCACGGCGCCGACGCTCTTCGATTCGACCGGAACGGGCGACGGCTGGCACCACTTCTTCGTCTCATCCCACTGCGACGATCCGTTCGCGTACTGGGACAGCCCCCCCGACAGCGGCTACTCTGTGGACAACCTCTCTCCTGAGCCGCCGGCGGGTCTCGCCGGCGAGCAGCAGCACGGCCCCGAGGGGCTGCTCCTCACATGGGCTCCGAACATCGAGGAAGACCTCTTCGGCTACCGCGTCTACCGGGGGCTCTCGAGCGATTTCATCCCCGGCGAAGGGAATCTCCTCGCCGCCCTGCCGGACACCCTGCTGCTCGACGACGAGTGGCGCTGGGACGAGGGGTACTTCTACAAGGTCTCCGCGGTCGACGTCCACGGGAACGAGAGCGGATGCGCCCTGCTCTCCCCCTCGCAGCTGACCGGCGACGAGCCGGGGGACGTGCCCTCCGCCGTCTTCCTCGCGCAGAACTGGCCGAATCCGTTCAACCCGGGCACGACCATCGCGTTCGGACTGAAGGAGCGGGGACACACGAGCCTGCGGATCTACGACGCCGCCGGTCGGCTCGTGGCGAGGCTCGTCGAGGAAACGATGCCGGCCGGCCGGCACACGATGGTGTGGGACGGCCGCGATCGTAACGAAGCCCCGGCGGCG
>JAQVGR010000299.1 GCA_028696635.1 Candidatus Krumholzibacteriia bacterium
CGACAGTTGGTTGTTGCTCTCGTCGAGCTCGACGACGCGTCCGGTCGCATCCGTGATGCCGAAGAGATAGTAGTCGCCTTCGGCGCCGTTCGGCAGAGCGACCTGCTTTTCGAGGGAATAGCTCGCTCCCGGCGCAAGACCGTTCACGTGTGTGAACGACCCCACGAGGATATCGCCGGCCATGTTCAGATCCGCGTCGGTCGAAAGGTAGAACCGGTCGGTCCAGTAGTTCTGCGCCGTCGGAGGGTGGTTCGGGCTGTTGTTCAGTACCGTCCACCGGATCGTGTCGCTGAATCCGTCGATGAACTCCACCTGCGTCATCGCCAGATCCGGCGGAGGCACGACGGGAATCGTGTCGGGGGGCGGAGCAAGAACGGTCAACGGCGTCCAGGCCGCGTTATTCCCTTCGTACAGATACTCGTACACCTGGTTCAGGGCGTCGGTCCGCGCGATGAGATAGTACTGGCCCTCGTACCCGGAGGGGATGGTGACATCCCGGCTCTGCTGGTAGAATTCGTCCGGGGCGAGGGCGCCGTTCCGCGAGATGCCGGTGATGTAGATGTCCGAGGTGCTGTAGACCGTATCCGGCGAGAGATAAAACCTGTCCGTCCACAGTGTCTGGATCGTCCCCCCCGTCCCGGCGTTCCGCACACGCCACTGCATCGACACCGCGCCGCCTGCCGTTACCTCGCCGCCGGACTGCAGCTCCGCCACCTGCAGGTCCGGCGGAGGTGTCAGCGTCACGGGGAAGGCCGCGCTTCCGATATTGTTGCTCTCGTTCGAGGCCTCGTACACGGCATTGCCCGCGTCGGCGATCGCGTGCAGGTAATACGTGCCGCTTATGCCGTTCGGGAGCGCGATCGTCCGGCTGTTCTCATAGGATTCGCCGAGATGCAGGATCCCCGAATGGGATGCTGTGACGAGAAGCGTGGCCGTCCCGGCGCTGTAGACGCTGTCGGCTGACAGGTACAGGTTGTCGTTCCACGCCGAGACCGTCGTCGCGCTCGGACCGTGGTTCTGGACGACCCATGATGCCTGGACGGTCTTGCCCGACCAGGCTTCCCCGGCTATGTGCGCCGTTTCGACTCGCAGATCGGCCGACGGCGGATTGACGACGCGAACAGGGTTCGCCCGCATCGTCCAGTTGTTGCTCTCGAACCCTCCCTCGCCGACCTGATTGTAGATATCGGTGTACACGAAGAGATAGTATTCGCCGAGAAGACCCGCGGGGATCGTCGCGCCGATATCCCGGGAGTACGCCGCATCGGGCTCCAGCATGCCGCTGTGGTAATCGACCTTCAGCCGCATATCGGACGCGGTATCGAGGATGTCGTCCGAGGACAGATAGATCCCGTCGGTCCAGGACGACACGTATCCCGGTCCGGCGCCCTCGTTGCGCACCGTCCACTGGATCTGCAGAGACGTGCCGGAGATCACCGAGTCCGCCCCCGCCGTGACGATCTCGACGGCCAGGTCCGCCGGCGGCGGCGTGTTGATGTAGATCGGGCGGATCGCGCTGAAATTGTTGCCGAGCTCCGGATCGTCGAAGTAAATATCGACATCGGTCCACACGAAGATATAGTACTGTCCGCTGTAGCCGACCGGCAGCGGCACGCTGGCGTTTCTCGTGTAGCTCGCCTGGGGTTCGAGCGGATATCCGACGATGTCGCCGCCCAGATTGAGCCTGTTGTGAGGGTCGGCGATGCTGTCGGTCGAGATGATCACCCAGTCGACCGGCTGGCCGGTCGCCTGCGCGGCGGCGTCGCCCAGGTTCTCCACCGTCCACGAGAGGGAGATGCTGTTGCCCGCCCACCCCATCGACGGACAGACGATGTTCGTCACGGCGAGATCCGGACGCGGGTAGGGAACGTAGCTTACCGCGATCGGATCGCTCGCCCCGCTGTTGTCCCCCTCGTCGAGATGCTCGTCGACGTTGTTCCTCGCGTCGGTGGCGACGACGAGATAGTAGGCCCCGTCGGGAACCTGCTTGGGGATGTGAACCGTCCTGTTCTGCTGCGCGTACTGCCCGCCCGCGGGCAGATACGAAGGATTCTGGAATTCCCCGAGGTAGTAATCGCCCGTATTGCCGGGTTGCAGGTCGGTCGACAGGTACACCCTGTCGTACCAGACGGGAGTGCTCGTCGGAGCGCCGCCGGCGTTCTGCACGATCCAGCTCAACACGATATCGTCGTTCGAATTGGCGGAAGTCGGCGCATCGACCCCTGCGACTATCAGATTCGGATTCGGGGCGAGGCTGACGGCGATCCTGCCGGAGAATCCGTAGTTGTTCGATTCCGATTCGTACTCGTTCCTGACGTTCTGCGCGTCGGTCAGCACGATGATCCAGTAATCGCCTTCAATATCCTGCGGGAAGACGACGGGATGAACATGCGTGTACGCCGCGCCGGGATCCAACGCGTAGGAATAGGTGAACTCGGAGAGTTTCACATCCCCGCCGACGAGCGAGTCGCCCGAAAGGTAGACGTACTCCTTCCACCCGCCGGCGGCCGCGCCGTCGCCCAGGTTGGCGACGGTCCACTCGATGTAACTGCCCTGGCCCGACAGAACCCCGGCCGGCGCCTCGACCGCCGTCACCCGCAGATCGGGATGCGGCGGCAGGGTGACCGTGACGGCCGTGCTGATTATCGTGTTATTGCCCTCTGCGCCGTCCTCGATAATCGCATTCTGGGCGTCGGTCACGATGATCAGCCAGCGCGTTCCGGTGATGTTATCGGGAATGAGAACCTGATGCTCCGTCGAGTAGCTGCCTCCCGATTCCGGCACCGTACCGCTCCATTCGAACGTGCCGAGCAGCTGGTCCGAGCCGGCGAGGCTGTCCGTCGAGAGATACACGCAATCGTTCCACGTCCCCGACAGCGGGCACGTGCCGTTGTTCGCGACCGTCCAGCCGACGGACACCGGTCGCGCGCAGTGAGCGCTGTCGGGCACGGCGACGGCGAGCGGCACGAGATCGTTATACCCGACCGTGAAGGTCACGGACGGCGCCGCCGGGTCGATGTTCCCGGCGAGGTCTCTCGCCCGCACGGTGAAGGTGTGCTCCCCCTGAGCGAGCCCCGAATAGGCATGGTTGACGGCGCCCGAAAAGGCGCTGAACGTATCTGCATCCATCCGGTATGAGTACTGCAGCTGCTGCGGGCCGGTCAGGTTGTCGGTCGCGGTCCATGCGAAGGTCGCGCTCGAGTTCGGCCAGCAGCCGCCGTCGGAAGGTCCGCCCGTGATCGCCGTCGCGGGAGGAGTCAGGTCCACGGTGAAGTTGCGCTCGATCTCGGCGATATGATCGTGCTCGTCCTTCACGCGCACGGAGAACAGATGCGCCCCTTCCGCGAGGTTCTCATAG
>JAQVGR010000009.1 GCA_028696635.1 Candidatus Krumholzibacteriia bacterium
TCTGGCCGTGGTCGTCGACGGCCCCGAAGACTACCGTTACGTGCTGCGAACGGGGGATCGGCGCCCCGTCGTCGGGGGAGATGATCTCGACCGCCGGCGGCCGGTCTGCGACGGCATCCATGACGATCGACGGGGGATCTTCGTTCTCGAGCCCCGCAAGGTCGGTCACGACGAACCCGAGGGTGTCATCCCCGGTGACGACGAGCGCGCCTGCGAACCCGCCGGGGACCGGCTCGAGGATCCTGTCAGCCCCCGAAGACGAGCGCATCAGCGCCGCGGCCAGCGGCGCGCTCGTCTCGCCGCTCAGGCGCACCATGGCACCCGCGGGGGCGGCGATCCTGCCGGCCGCCGCGCGCAGGGTCTCGGGCGCCGCGGCAAGGTAGGAGGGAGGCTCGACGATCGCGTCTATCCGGTTGATCACCGGCCGCCGGAGGACGCGGATCGTGTGCTGCGCCGTCCGGTCGCCGCCGCTTTCGAACCGGAAGACGATCTCCTCGCGCACCCCCGCGAAACGATGCCGGAACGCCTCGAGGGAGGCGACGCCCCCGGCGATCGTGTCGGCTCTCGCCTCCGTGCTCTGCCAGATCCCCGGGACGACGCTCCACTCGACGTGCACCGGGTCGCGCCTCGAACCGGCGCGGACCGCGGTGACGACGGCGTCATCGCCGGAGAGGACCGCCGCCCGGTGTGGAGCCGCGATCAGACCGTTCGACGTCCTCGTCCGGAAGGATATCCCCGGGTCGCCGAGGGCGCGAAGGGTCGATCCGGTCGCTCCGGGATCGGCGAGCGTCTGGACGAGGACCGCCGTGGCCGCCGCGAGCGCGGCTGCAGTCCATCGGGGCCTGCCCGCCTCGGCGAGTATCGGCGCGGCGTCGAACGCCTGGAGCGCCTTGCCGGCCTCCTCGATCGTCCGCGAGAGGAGGATCCCCGAGAAACGTCCCAGCCGCTCGCCGCCGCGGGAGAACTCCCAGGCAGAGGCGATCAGCGATCCGTTCCCCGATCGTCTGCCGAGCTCCCACGCGAGCTCACCGGGGCGCGCCGCGATCCCCCCCGCAGAGGCCCTCGCCCCCGCCGCGACCGAGACGGCGACTGCCGACCAGAAGAGGGCGAACACGGCGGCCGGCATGAGCCGCAGGCCGGGAAATATCGAGAGCAGCCCCGTCGAGACGACCCACGCCGCCGCGGTTCCCGCGGCGAGGATCGAGATCCCCGCCATGAAACGGCGCCTGCGCCGCGCGCGCTCGAGCCCCTCGAGCCTCCGTCCGAAATCATCCCGTCTCTTCAGCGCGTCACTCATTCCCCGTTTGCCTTCGGCCGGTGCGGCTCGCCCTCCGAAACCCGCACGGGACTGAGGGTTTCGTCGGGCGTGCCGCACCGGCTATTTCATTCCTTGCTTGCTCCCGGCGTCGCATCCCCGCAGGACCCCTCGGTTCCTCCGGGGGTCCCGAGGGGATGCGACGCCGGGCTCCTGGGCTCCCCGCCTACCGCGTGAGCGCGTAGTAGAGGATGTTCACCGCCATTTGCACGGCCAGCTCGCGCACCTCGGCCGGATCGCCGTGCACGTCGGCATCCTCGAGCCCGTCGCCGATGTCGCTCTCGTAGGTGTAGAACAGCACGAGCCGCTCCCCGTCGAAGACGCCGAGCCCCTCGGGAGGCTTGCCGTCGTGCTCGTGTATCTTCGGCGGACCGTCGAGATCGTAGAAGCAGTGGTAGATCGGGTGGCCGAAGGGGACCGGCTCGAGCTCCCGTCCGGGGAAGATCCTCGCCACCTCGCGCCTGAACGACGCGTCCATCCCGTAGTTGTCGTCGGCCCAGAGAAATCCTCCGGCGAGCAGATGCTCCCTGATCCGGTCGTGCTCCTCGGCGCTCATCGCCACGTTCCCGTGGCCGGTCAGGTAGATGAACGGACACTCGAAGAGCTCCGGCGAGAGCGGCTCTATCGTCCGGTCGCTCGCCGCGGCGGGCACGCCCGTCCTGCGCTCGAACTCGTCGAGCAGGTTCGGCAGCGACGACGGGTCCGAGTACCAGTCGCCGCCCCCCCCGTACTTGAGCCGGCAGACACCGAGGCGCGCCCCGTCGAGAGAGGCCGCCTGCGCGCGCCTGTGCGGCGCCTCGCCGCCTGCCGTGGGGCGCTCCTGGCCGCCGGCCTGCCGGGCAGCGCAGAGCGCGAGCAACACGGCCAGAACGACGGCCGTGCCCGTTGCGGTGCATCTGTCTCGCATCGGCGGGACACTCCTCCGTAGCAGCATTCGCCGGATCCCTCGCGGGGTCAGGCGGACGGCAGGGTCACCATCGCTTCTACCCCAGACGCGTCCTCCCTGTTCCGCAGGGCGATCGATCCGTTCATCTCGGCGGCGAACCGCCGGCAGATCGCCAGCCCGAGCCCCGTGCCGGTCGTCTTCGTCGAGAAGTACGGCTCGAAGAGCCGCTCCTGCGCATCGGCAGAGAGCCCGGGCCCCGAATCGACCACCCGTATCTCGACCGCGGCCCCGTCCCGCCTGCCCGCGATCGACACATCGCCCCCGTCGGGCATCGCCTCGATTGCGTTCTCGATCAGGTTGACGATGATCTTCCGCAGCGCCTCGCGATCGGCCAGGGCGGCCGCGCCCGGCGAGGGCTCGTACGAGATCCTCGACCGTTCCACGCCGCGATACCCGGCGACGATCTCCCGGATGAACGGGTCGAGCTCGACCCGTTCCGGCTTGAGATCGAGGGTCCGCCCGAAGCTGGAGAACTCCGAGGCGATCTGCCTGAGGATCTCGGTCTGCTGGATCACCGTGTCTATGCCGCTAATGAAGATCTCCTCGAAATCCCCGTGCTTCTCGTCGTACGCGCGGCGCATCAGCTGCGCGGAGAGCTTGATCGGCGTCAGCGGGTTCTTCACCTCGTGAGCGATCTGGCGGGCCATCTCTATCCACGCGGAGAGCTTCTTCGTCCGTATCAGCTCGGTCAGGTCGTCGAAGACGATCACCGTGCCGAGATGCTCGCCCCCCTCGGCGAGCCCGGCGACCACCGCCTTGATCGTCCGGGGGGCGCCTCCCGCCTCGAGGTGGATCTCCCGCTCGGCGACATCGCCCTGCGTCGGGCCGGCGACGCGGAAGAAGCCGGACAGATTCCCGGAGGCCGCCTCTGCCGCCGTACGCCCGATGAGCGCGTCCGCGCTCACGCCGAGTATCCGCTCGGCGGAGGGGTTGACGGTGACTATCGTCCCGTCCGGACCGATCGAGACGACCCCCGCGGCCACGTTGTCGAGGATCGCGGAAAGGTATCTCTGCCGCTCGAGCAGGTCGCGGCGCGCCTCGCGAAGCGCCGCCGTCATCGAGTTGAACGACTCGACGAGGTCTCCGATCTCGTCGGACGCCCCCGGTTCGAGGCGGAACTCGAGATCGCCCTGCATGATCCTCCGCGTCCCCCCCCGCAGGGCGGCGATCGGCGTGAAGATCGCACCGGCGAGGAACACGCCGAGGGTCACCGCTATGTAGAAGATCAGGGCGAGCAGGCCGAGGATCAGCGCGTTCGTGCGCGCCACTTCCCTGTCGACCTCCGCCGTGCGGTAGAGGTGCGGCACCGATATCACCGCGCTCTCTCCCTGCAGCAGTGAGGGGAGACCGGCGCTCGAGATGCGGTACGTGTACCCTCCGAGCGTCTCCCTGGAGACGACGGCCCGGCTCCTGCCCAGCGCCACATCGGCGTACACCGACGGGGAGAGCAGCGACTCGAGGAATCCGCCCACGAACAGCTCCCGCTCGCTCGAGGCCATCAACCGCCCGTGGTAGTAGACGTTCAGGTGCCGCCCGAGGGAGGCGGCCGCCTCCCGGACGAACCGGTCGTCGACCGCGCGGCGGTAGTGGAGGAACGCCCCTCCGCCGCTGAGATCGACGGGGATGACGACGCCGGCCAGCATCTGGCCCCGCGCCCGTGAAGCGGTCACGATCCCCGATGCCGTTTTCCTCAGGCGCTCCGGCTCGACCGCTACGGGGGGGATCGGTCCCCCGGCGGCGAGCACCGCCGCCGAGGAATCGTACAGCGTGAAGATCGCCCCCTCGTACCCCCGCGGATCGGCGCGATCCCACACCCCGCCCGAGGCGAGCAGCTCGCCGAAGAAACGGCTCCCGGCGAAGGCCTCCGCCTCCGTCCTCACCGCGTGCCGGATCAGGGACGATGCCGTCTCGGCCGTCTCGTACGCCTCGCGGTCGCCGTCAGCCGCGTAGCGATAGCGGATATAACGCCCCGAGAAGAACCCCATCAGGATCACCGGGATGATCGCCACTGCGGTGAACGAGAGCAGGAGCTTGCGCCGGAACCCGAGGCCGCCTCGCAGGCGGATATCGGGAGTGACGCTGCCGAGCACGGGGAGGCGGCGCACGGCGAGCAGGACGGCGAGGGCGGCGATGGTCAGCAGGATCTCTATCGAAACGATGGTCGACCACTCGAGAATGCCGTTGTTCAACCCGGTGAGAAGGTAGCCGGCGATGTACCCGTCGCCTCCCCCGCGGGGCATGAAGATGCAGTTGTACCGCCCCTCGGAGGAATCGACGACGAACCATTCCCCGGGCGGAGCCGGCACGGGAGCGCCCCCGGGGAGCCTCGGGTCCGAGGAATCGGCGACCATCCCCCCCGATACCCGGGCCACGAGCAGCCGCTCGGGCTCGTCGATGCGCGGCGCCACCGAGCCCAACGCGATATTGCGCAGGATCTCGGGGGCCTCGGGCCCTGCCCCGGTGAGCATCACGGGATTTTCGTAGAAGTAGGGGACGGAGACGGCGATGCGCCCCGCCTGCCTGCCGCTCGCGTGGTACATCGGCGCGACGCCGAGGAACCAGCGCACCTCGCCGTGGTCGGTGCGGCGCCCCATCCTGAGCACGCCGGGCCGCACGAGCGAGTCGGCCTCCGCCGAGGCCTCCTCGAGATGATCCGCCACCTCGAACGGGACGCCGACGGAGAACTGCGAGAACCTCCTTCCCGCCGCGTCGAAGACATCGAAGAGGCAGGAGAGCCCGAAGAGGCTCAGGTCGCTCCCCGCCCAGGCCTCGAACGCGACGGTCTGGCTGTGAGAGAGGATCCGCGAGATAATAGTCCGATCGAGCGAAAGCTCCTCGACGAGATCGGGCATAACGACCTGGAGCCAGCTGTCCTCTGGATAGTTCAGCTCCTTCGTCCTGTCGATCACGCGCCCCCTGCGCAGCGCGTCGTACTCCCCCGCCGCCGTGCCGTAGATGATCACCGAGCAGATGAGCACGAGGACGAACGAGGCGAAGATCACCGACAGCAGTTCCTCTTTGCGCAGCATCGGGAAGATCCGCGCGGAGAGGGCGACTATCGCGACGCCGGCGAGGAGAATCGGCCAGGAGGGGTGGAGCAGCAGCCACATTCCCGCGAGGCCGGCCGCCCCCGCGGCGAGATGCTCCCGGGCCGGCCCGCCGCCCCGGCACATGACGAGCCGGACGACGAAGACCGCGGCGATCGCCAGGGCGGCGACGGAGAAGAGCAGGGCCATGTGAATCGCGAAAACCGGGACGGAGAAGAACCCCGCATCGAGCCCGATCAGCCGCGGGTTCGAGTTGACCACTGTCCGCGAGACTATCCGCTGCGCCGCGTATCCGGCCCCGGCGAGCGCGCCGGCGGTCACGGCGGCGCAGAAGAGGACCCGGGGGATGGAGAACCGGGCGCCGCGGACGAGCCGGCGCTCGAGGTACCCCCCGTAGTAGGTCCTGAACGCCTTGACCGCGCCGAACACGAACAGCAGGAGGAAGACCGTGGTGACGACGAAATCGCCCCCCGTGCGAAGGAGCCCTCCGGGGATGTCGTCCGCGAACAGAGCCGGATCGAAGAGGTTGGTGCCGAAGAAGGCCGCCGGTATCTCGAGCCGCAGGAGCAGGTAGCGTATCAGCGCGAGGAAGAACAGGAGGGCGGCGGTTTGCCTCAGCAGCGAGAGCGGCCGGTTCTCTCCGGGACGCCGTCGCCTGCCCCAGCCTCTGTATGTCCAGCGGGCGATCACCGCCACGCAGAGGGACAGCAGAAGCCCCGCCCACAGGGCGCGCCGCTGTTCGCCCACGGCGCGCACCGTCGTGTACGTCTCCCCGCCGACGCTCAGGCGCGCGAGCGGCAGCCCCTCTCCCGATACGAGAAGGCCGCGGACCACGATCGCCCCCTCGGGGGAGGTCGAGACCTCCGGACCCCTCTCCCTCAGCGACTCCTCGTCCCAGCGCAGCCGGCCGCCGTGCGAACCCATCCAGTACCCGTACTCGATCTCCGCGTCCCGGCGCCTGCCGAGCCGGTCGCCGAGGTTCTCGCTGCGCAGGAAGCGGTTGCTGATCCGGTAGTTCACCGCCAGGGGACAGTCGACGACCACCCGTCCCCCCGACGGGAGCGGGATGTCGCGGACGAAGAGCGTATAGAGCTGAGTCCGCGCGATGTGGACGACCGCGCTGTCGACCGGGGAGCCGACGGGGCCCTGGTACCGCGGCCTCCCCCCCCAGAGGGGCTGCTCCGCCCCCGGGGCGAATACCTGGACGCCCAGCTCGCCGAACGGAACGACCCCGCGAGCCGCCGCGGCGGCGAGGGAATCGACCTGCCGCACCGCCCGCGCACGCTCGTAGGGGCTCCCCGAAGCGGGATCGACATCTCCGACAAGGTCCGCGACCGCATCGCCAGTCTTTCGCAGTATATCCTCGATCCCGGCGAGCTGCTCCGCCGCCTCGTCGTAGACCTCCAGGAGCCGCCGGGCCTCGGAGGAGCTCCACCGCTCCTGCGATCGACCGAACGGCGCGGCGAAGACCGTAACGGCGAGCAGGAGCAGCAGGGGGACGAGCGGCACCGGGTCGACGGCGCGGCACGGGCGCCGCGGGCCGCCGGGAACCGTTTCCTTACCCGGCCGCTCGACGATCTCCTCGATCCTGCTCGGATACCACCGGGGTTCGCCGGGAAGATCGGTCCGCCCCGCAGGAGGCCTTCCGGCGCGCGGTATGAACAGAAATACGATGAAGCCGAGGTCGAGAAGCAGGAGCATCACCCAGACCGGCGCGGGGAGAACGACGTGTCCTGCGGAGATATATGCGGTGAAGAAAACGATAGCGCCGACGAGGAACGCCCAGAGGACCGACAGGAAGACCTTCTTTTCCGTTTCCGCACCCACCGAAGCTGCTCCGGGCCGGCGGCCATCCGTCATCGGGTCGTCTTGATCTCGGCGACCACCCAGCCGGGCCCTTCACGGCCCAGCGTGACGTATACCTTATCCTGATATACCTTGCCGCTGCGATTGTTTTTATAGCTCCGGTACGCGATCCCGAAGACCTTCCGGTCTGGCTTCTCGAGATTGTGGTACTTGACGAACTCGAACTTCGTCTGCTTGTCGGACTCGAACATCTTCCTGAACAGGAACAGGACCTGCGACCTGCTGAACTCGCCGCCGCGCTGTCCGATCCCCCGCACGTCTATAGAAACCCGCCCCTCCCCGATGAACGAGGCGATCCCCGCGGCGTCCGAGTTCCCCCAGGCGCGCTCGATACCCTTGAAGACCTTCAGCGGATGATCGGCCGGCGGCTGGGCGCGGCCCGTCCTGATCGCTTCCTGCCCCGATGCCGGACCGGGCGCGGGGATGAGGACGGCGACGATTGAGGCGCAGACGAATATGCGTGCGAAAAGGTTTGTCATGGCGCATACGCTCCCGAACCTATTATGAAAGGGCAAGCGGCATGCCATAAAATCATCATGGAAATCAAGAGGTTATGGCCGTTCCGCCCACCGGGGTGTCCTGTTTTGGAGAATCGCGTCCTCGAAAGGGGACATCCGGCGCGACGGGCGCTTCCTCCGGGGGAACCGCCGCGGCGGCAGATGCCGCACGGCGCGCGCCCGAAGGAATCGACTGCCTGTCACCGCCACGACCGGTATATGAACAGCACGAGGATGGCGAGCCCGAGGGCGTACTTGACGAACATCGCCTGGAGCTTCCCGATGAAGGCCCAGAACCCTGTCCGCATCGCCCGGTCCATCGAGGACCAGGCGTAATACTCCCCCGCCACGGCGCCGGCGAAGGCGCCGGCCAGGGCGAAGATGACGCTACCGACGACGGGGATCACGGCCGTTCCCGCAATAGCGCCGACAATCCCCCCGACGAAGGCGCCGGCGACCCCCCACTTCGAGGCCCCCTTGCGGGCGACGACGACGACCCCGAGCGTCGATTCGATGATCTCCCCGATCACGGCCAGCGCCGCCATCGCGACGAGCCACGGCCAGCCGACCGCGCCGAACCCCCGGGCGAGGTCGTAGACGACGATCACGCCGAGCGCGATCCAGCTCCCCGGCAGACCGGCGAAGATCAGCGCGTCGAGGAAAAATACCAGGACATACAGGAGGACGAGCCCCGCATGCTGGAGGATGGAGACCACGGCAACGGCTCCCGCGGACGGATCACTTGTTCCGGGCGGCGATCCGGTTCTGCCACTCGACGAGGATCGGGCTCGCCACGTAGATCGACGAGTAGGTCCCGACCACGATCCCTACGAGAAGCGCGAAGGCGAAGTCGTGTATCACCTCTCCCCCGAGGAAGTAGAGGCACACCACGACGAAGAGGGTCGTCAGCGAGGTGATCACCGTACGGCTGAGGGACTCGTTGATCGAGATGTCGATCATGCGGTCGAAGGTCTCGCGGCGCCTGAGTCCGAAGTTCTCCCGTATCCGGTCGAAGACCACGATCGTGTCGTTGAGCGAGTACCCGACGATCGTGAGGAACGCGGCGATGACGACGATCGATATCTCCTTGCCGAGCAGCGAGAAGATCCCGAGGGTGATCAGCACGTCGTGCACGAGCGCTATGATCGCGCCGACGGCGAACCTGAACTCGAACCTCCAGCTGATGTAGACGAGGATGCCGAAGAGCGAGATGACTATCGCCGCCCAGGTGCGGTTCTTCAGTTCCTCGCCGATCTTCGGGCCGACCGTCTCGGTCCGCCGGACCTCTATCGTCCGGTCGGGGAACCGTCTCTCGATCCCCGCCTTCAGCTTGTCGGCCGCCGTCGCCTCGACGCCGAGGAACGGGAGGCTGAAGGCGACGCGGCGGCCGCTCTCCCGGGTCAGCTCGACGACGCCGACCCCCCGGCCCCGGACCGATTCCCGCAGCTCGGCGGCCGGCGGGATCGAATCCCCCTCGACGATGACGAGGTTGCCCCCCTCGAACCCTTCCGAAAGGTCCGGGAGCATCTCCTTCGACGAGACGACCGTCCAGTTCCCCTGCGGGTGAACGGCGTTCAGGGCGTCGAGGAGGCGCTCGGCGGCGACGCCCTCCTCGCTGATCCGTTCGACGGTGATCAGGTATTCGTTGAGCGAACCGAACTGCTGGATCTGGCCTCCGTCGTACCCGGCGGCGATCACGGCCTCGCGGACCTGGCCGATCGGCACGTGCTCGTCGAAGCGCAGCTGCACGAGGGTGCCTCCCTCGAAGTCGATGCTCAGGTTCGGCCCGCCCTTGACCAGCAGGGAGACCAGTCCGGCCGCGATCAGCGCGAGCGAGATGATGTACGCCCGTTTCCTGTGCTTCACGAAGTGGATATGGGTCTCATGGAAGAACTGCATGTCGTCTCCTCGCCGGAATCCCTTCCGTCAGATACTGAGTTTCGTGATCGTGCCGCGCCTCGTCCACAGATCGAAGATCACGCGACTGAAGACGAGGGCGGTGAACATGCTCGCGATGAT
Organism: Candidatus Krumholzibacteriia bacterium; assembly: GCA_028696635.1. Taxonomy (GTDB): domain Bacteria; phylum Krumholzibacteriota; class Krumholzibacteriia; order Krumholzibacteriales; family Krumholzibacteriaceae; genus JAQVGR01. The sequence goes on from JAQVGR010000009.1 coordinate 9,691, forward strand.
GCCGATGCTCAGCGTCGTCGCGAACCCCTTGATCGGACCGGTCCCGAACTGCCAGAGGACGACTGCGGTGATCAGCGTCGTCAGGTTGGCGTCGAAGATCGTCGTGAACGCGCGATCGTATCCGGCGTCTATCGACGACCGGATCGTCTTCTCCTTCTTGAGCTCCTCGCGGATCCGCTCGAATATGAGCACGTTCGCGTCGATCGCCATGCCGATCGTGAGGATGATGCCGGCGATCCCGGGGAGCGTCAGGGCGGCGCCGAGGTAGGCGAGCGCGCCGAAGAGTATCACGAGATTGAACAGCAGGGCCAGCGACGCGATCACGCCGGAGAGCCCGTAGTAGATGATCATGAACACGACCACCACGGCGAGTCCGAGCACCGCCGCCCGCACGCCCATGCGGATCGAATCGGCGCCGAGGCTCGGGCCGACGCTCCGCTCCTCGCGGGGGACCAGGTCGGCGGGGAGCGCGCCGGCGCGCAGGATCACCGAGAGATCCCGGGCCTCCTCGTCGGTGAAGCTTCCCTCTATATACCCGCGGCCGTCGGGGATCTTGCTCCTGATGACGGGGTAGCTCCTGATCCTGCCGTCGAGGATGATCGCCGTGAACCTGCCGACGTTCTGCCCGGTGAACCGCGCCAGCTCGCGTCCGCCCTTCCGGTTGAACTGGAAGGAGACGATCAGCTGGTTCGGGCTGTCCGGATCGGACTGCGCGACGGCCGTCTCGAGGTTGGATCCCGACACCATCTCGTCCCTGGCGACGAGGAAGAGGTACTTCGCTCGGCCCCCCTCGGGAAGGGTCAACGGCTCGTCGAAGAAGAAGAACTCCGAGTCCTTCGGGATCGCCGCCTGGACCTCGGGGCGAGCGAGCATGGCCCGCACGCGCGGGACATTCTCCTCGGCCACGACGAGCCAGTCGCGGTAGAAGCTCAGCAGGAGGGAGGTGAACGGCTTGTCCTTGTCCGCCGCCCGCATCGGGACCTCGCCGAGCGGGGTCTCGGGCGTCTCGCCGAGCTGCGGCGTCTCGAGCGACGGCGGGGAGGGAACGGTCGAATCCGTCTGCGCGGGGGCGGCTTCCTCCTGCCCGCCGGAATCCGGAGCGGCGATCGCCGTCTCGTCGGCCGGGGGTTCGACCTCGAGGATCGAATCGCCGAGCGAGCGGGCGAGGGCCTCGTCGATCTCGGTCAGCACGGGCACGACTTCCTGCTGCTGCCGCACGAGCCGCCATTCGAGCATGGCGGTCTGGCCTATCAGGCGCTTGGCCCGGTCGGCGTCCTGCAGGCCGGGAAGCTGGACGACGATCCGCTTCTGTCCCTCGCGCTTGATGTCGGGCTCGGAGACTCCGAACTGGTCGATCCTGTTGCGGATCACCTGGAGCGCCCGGTCGACGACGTCGACGCGCTCGTCCTCGCCGAGCTGGGAGTCGTCGACCTCGAGGACGAGGTACATCCCGCCCTTGAGATCGAGGCCGGGCTTTATCGACTTGCCGATCAGCCTGTCGTATTTCTCGGGCTCGGAAACCTCGAGCGCCGCGCGCTGCTCGGGGCTCATCGTCAGCACGCGGAATGTCGGGAACAGCGCCCACAGGGAGGCGATCAGGACGACGGCGACGATGATGATCTTATATCTGAGATTCTTGCTCACGTTACCTCGCTTTACGAGACCGCCGGGAGTGGCCGACCCCCGCATCGGGGGCCCCGCCGAAGGGCATACGTCTCCCCATATGATACAGAGTGAGTAATTTATACCAATACGGGGGGCCAGTCAAAGAGAAAATAATCTCCCGAGGTCCGTCATGAATAGCGGCGGCGATCCCCGTGTATCTCGGTATGAGCGGCGCGCGCCGCCGGCGGCCGGTCGGCGCGCCCCGGCGGCCCCTCGGGGGCAGGGCCGCCGGGAGACCGTCCCCGCACCAGGAGGGAGAAAGATGAACGACTCGCGATACACATGCCCGAAATGCCGGAACACACAGTACGACGTGGGGGAGTTCCGCGCCACGGGCGGCTTCTGGACGAAGATCTTCGACATCCAGACGAAACGGTTCACGACCGTCGTCTGCCGCCGCTGCCGGTACACCGAGATATACGCGGCGGACAGCAGCATGCTCGGCAATATCTTCGACTTCTTCACCGACTGACGGCTCGCGGCCGGCGCGGCACTCTCCCCGCTGTCCGCCCCCCGGCCATCCCCGCGGCCCTCCCTGCGCCGGACGCCTCCGGCTCAGTGGGGCCGACTTTCGGCTGTATCAGTCGCCACTTCCGGTATAGAATAGATCCGCCCGGCCGGTCGGGCAATCCGGCCCGGGCGCACCGCGGGACCTCGCACCCCGCGTGCCCGGAATCCCGCAGGCCGGCGCACCCCCGGCCAGGGCATTTCGCAGGCCGGCGCCCGTCGCCGGCGATAAGGGAGGAATAATGCAGCCTCTGTTCCGCTCTGCCGCCGCCCTCGCCCTTCTACTCTGCGCCGCGGCCCCCGCTACCTCCGGAGCGGCGCGCGCCGCCGGCTCGAAATCCGGCGCTGACCCGACGCCTCTCGCCGTAAAAGAGGTCGTCGATCTCGAGGAGGCCGGCTCGTTCGACATCTCGCCGGACGGCCTCCGGGCCGTCTGGGTGCGCACGGCGAGCGACCGCGACAAGAACGTCAGGATCGGGCAGATACGCCTGAGCTCTCTTGCCGATACTGCGCAGGTGGCTGTCACCCGCATGGATGACGGCGCCGGCTCCCCGCTCTTCTCGCCCGACGGCTCGCTGATCGCGTTTCTCGCTGCAGAGGGCGGGAAGAAGGCTCAGATCTGGCTGTACGATACCCGGGGAGGGGCGCCGCGTGCGCTGACATCCCTCGAGCAGGGGGTCTCCTCGTTCGAGTGGCGCTCCGCCGGCGAGATCATCTTCGCTGCGGCAGAGGACTCCACCTTCCGCGAACGGGGACTCGCCAAGAAGAAGGACGACGTGATCGTCGCCGCCGACCAGGAGCGCTACCGCCCCGTGCGGCTCTTTTCGGTCGAAACGGCCACGGGCAGGATCCGGCGCCTGACCGGGAATCCCGGCGTCGTCACCGAGTTCGCCGTCTCGCCGGACGGCGGCCGGGCCGTCTACGCGGTGAATGTCAGCGTCGACTACCAGTACGACCACCGCGAACGGCCCCGCCAGTACCTGCTCGACCTCATATCCGGCGCCTCCTCCGAGATATGCGCCGAGCCGTTCGTCGATCCGCACGGATTCGTCTGGGACGAGACGGGGGAGGGGATCTACTGCAGCAGGGCTGTCGCGAGCGATTCGACGGACGACTACGTGAGCATCTCTCATCTCTACCGGTTCGATCCCGCCTCGGGGGCACTCGAGCCGGTCACGAGGTTCTGGGAGAACGGCCTCGGGATGGGAGGCGGGGGGTACGCCGTCACGAGGGACGGGGTCGTTGCGGCGCTCGCCGACGGCGCCCGGAACCGGATCGCCGTGATACGCCGAAGCGGGAAGCGGTTCAGTCATCGGTTCATCGAGCCCCCCGACGGTCTCCAGATGCGACTGCACGCGGCCGAGCGCGGCGGCGACCGGATCGTCTGCGAGCTCTCCTCGGCATCGCGGCCGCCGCGCCTGGTAACGGCTCTCCTTCGCGGCGGGAAGCTCCGGGACGTGCGCGAGCTCGCCGTCCTCAACGAGCATCTCCAGGAGAAGATCCTCGCCCGTTCCGAGGTCGCCTCCTGGACCGGGGCGCGCGGCGACCGGGTCGAGGGGCTGCTATTCTATCCGGACGGCTACACGCCGGGGACCCGGTATCCGCTGATGATCAGCCTGCACGGCGGCCCGTCCGGGGTCGACCTAGACGCCTTCTCGGAGCGGTGGGCCGAGTACCCGCACCTGCTCTCCGCGACGCGCGGCGTCTTTATCCTCACGGTGAACTATCACGGGAGCGGGAACTACGGCCTCGAGTGGATCGAGTCGATCAGGGGAAAGTACTACGAGCTCGAGGTCCCCGACATCCTCGCCGGGGTCGAGATGATGATCGAGCGAGGGATGGCCGACCCGGAGCGCCTCGGGATCATGGGATGGTCGAACGGCTCGATCCTCGCCATCGCGACCTGTCTCCGGGACAAGCGCTTCAAGGTCCTGCTCGCCGGGGCGGGGGACGTGAACTGGACGAGCGACTACGGGAACTGCGCCTTCGGGGCGGGGTTCGACAACGCATATTTCGGCGGGCCGCCGTGGGAGATCCCCGAAACCTATATGGAGAAGTCGCCGCTGTTCAGGATGCACGAGCTGCGAACGCCGACGTTGATCATGTTCGGCTCGCAGGACACCAGCGTGCCGACCGGGCAGGGATGGGAGCACTTCCGGGCGATGCAGCAATCGCGGGCCGCGCCGGTGCGGTTCATACTCTTCCCCGGCGCCGGGCACGGCCCCGGGAAGCTCTCGCATCGCGAGCGCAAGATGAACGAGGAGCTCGCCTGGCTCGACCGGTGGCTCCTCGGGAAAGAGCCCGAGGGGGATAAGCGCTTCGACGATGGTGCGCCGCTCGCGCTCGCGCTGAAAAAGGCCGGCGTCGAGAGGAGCGTGGGGCTGCTGGGCAGTCTAGAGAACGGGGTCCTGGTCCCCGAGACGGTCGATCTGAAGGGGTTCCGGATCGGGCGGTTCGAGGTGACCCGGGCGCAGTACGCCGCATTCGACACGACGTGCCGCTATCCCGCGGGGACGGGAAACTGGCCGGCGACGGGGATGGACGTCGAGAGAGCGCGCGGGTACTGCCGCTGGCTGTCGGAGAAGACCGGCCGCGCGTTCGAGCTGCCGACGGCGGCCGAGTTCGATTCGCTCACGGCGGCGTCGGGATGCGACCCGGCGAAGGAGAACACGCTCGACTGGTGGGCCGGGTACGCCCCGACCCCCGAC
>JAQVGR010000300.1 GCA_028696635.1 Candidatus Krumholzibacteriia bacterium
GTTCAATTATTACCTGGTCAACGACGCTTTCTACCTCGTGGATCTCCCCGGGTACGGCTTCGCCCGCACCTCGAAGGCCGACCGCGAGAAATGGCAGGCGATCATCGTCGACTACATCGAGCGCCGCAGGGGGCTCGGAGGAGTGGTCCAGCTGGTCGACTCGAGGCACGACCCGATGCCTCACGACATCGAGATGATCCGGACGATCTTCGCGTCCGGTCGGCGCGGGCTCGTCGTGCTGACCAAGGCGGACAAGCTGAGGCGCGCGCAGCGCTCTCAGGCGGAGGCGGCGCTCCGAAGGAGCCTCCCCGGACACGACGTCGGCCCGTTCGAGGGGTCCGGCGGCGTCGCGCCTTTCGGCCTTCCGTACCTGTTCGCCTCCACCGTGACGGGAGAGGGAAAGGAAGCGATCTGGAGATGGATCTCCGGACTGATATGATCCTCTTCACGCCGGGACCGGTGCAGATCGACCCCGCCCGGTACGCGCGCATTCCCCAGCTCCATCACCGCACCGCGCCGTTCAGGAAGATAGTGCTCGAGACGGGGAGGATGCTCGCCGAGCTCTGCGGCTCCGCGGCCCCGGCATTCCTTTTCGCCTCCTCGGGGACGGGGGCGATGGAGGCGGTCATCGCCAACTGCGCTCCCCCCGGAACCCGCGTGCTCGTGGTTGCGGGAGGGAAGTTCGGCAGACGGTGGGCCGAGATCGCCGAGGTGTTCGGGTGCGAGGTGGATCTGCTCTCGTTCGAGCCGGGGCGGGAGATAGATCCTGAGGCTGTTGTCGGGCGGGCGAGGGAGACCGGTCCCGATCTGCGGGCTCTCACGCACGTCGAATCGTCGACCGGCCTGCTGGCAGGGATTGGGGCGATCGCGGACGGTCTCGGCCCGGACGGCCCGCTCGTCGCGCGCGACGCGATCGCGTCGGTCGGCTCCGAGACGGTCGAGATGGACCGCTGGGGGATAGACCTGCTCGCGGGAGCGGGACAGAAGGCGCTCGCCGCCCCCGCGGGGGTGAGCTTCGTCATCGCCTCGGAGCGCGCGCGCGAGGCGGCGAGGCGCGCCGGCCACCCACGGTACTACTTCTCCTTCGAGCGGTTCGAGGCGGGGGAGCGAACGGGGGACACGCCGTTCACGCCGGCCGTCGCGTCGGTGCAGCTCATGCACGACTCGCTGCGCGTCACCGGCGGGACCGGCTTCGCCTCCGTGCTCCAGCGCCACGAGCGGAGCTCCGGGGCCGTGGAGGCGGCGCTCGCCGCTCTCGGCTTCAGCCGGTTTCCCGAGCGACCGTCCTGCTCGGTGCAGGCCTTCCTTCCCCCGGAAGGGCTGGAGGCGGAGAAGGTGATCGAGGATCTCGCCGGGAAGCACGGCGTCCTCTGCGCGGGCGGCCAGGACCGGCTCAGGGGGAGAATCATAAGGATAGGTTTTCCGGGTATTTACAGCGGCGCAACCCTCGAGCGTCTCGTGAGAGGGTTTTCTGCCGTTGTTCATTCGGATCCTTCCGCCTCGCTCGATTGCCTCGCCCCGGTGAGGGATATGGCGTCCCTGTTCTGACCCCTTGACATAACCGCAAGTCAGAGTTATAATTTACGTGTATTAAGGAGGTACGGTTGAGACCTTTGCGAACGCGAAGAGGCCTCATCGTCCTTGCCGTATGCCTCGGCGCTTTCGCCTCCGGGGCGATCCTGGGACGTGAGGACCTGATGCAGAAGCTGCCGCTCTATCAGCGCTTCGAGTGCGCCTTGTGCCACAGCGTCGAGACACCTCTGCCCGGCGCCGCCCCCCTGAACAGCTTCGGCGTCGATTTCCATGCGAACGGCGACACCTGGGATGCCGTCCTCGCCGCCAAGGACTCGGACAACGACGGCTTCTCGAACGGGATCGAGATCGGCGACGACGACGGCGACGGCGTACCGAACGTCTCGATCGAGCGCAGCAACCCCGGCAACCCGCTCGACAAGCCCAGCTCCGTCAACGAGGAGACGTGGGGCGTCATCAAGAAGCTTTTCTCCGAGAAGACCCGCTGATTTCAGGTTGCGCATATCGCGCCGATTCCATATCCTCACTTGCAGTGCACGAGACTCGATTATCCGAAGGAGCGGGGGATGCCGGCAACCGTCATCTTGGGCGGCCAGTGGGGAGACGAGGGGAAGGCGAAGGTCGTCGATTACCTGATGCCGGGCCATGACGCGGTCGTCAGGTTCCAGGGCGGAGCCAACGCCGGCCACACCGTCGTCAGCGACCAGGGGACCTTCAAGTTCCACCAGATTCCATCGGGGCTCCTCTATCCCGGGGTCATCGGCGTGCTCGCCAACGGGATGGTAGTCGATCCGGTCGCCTTCATCGAGGAGCTCGAAGCGCTGACCGGCAGGGGGATAGAAGTCGAGGGTCGACTCTTCGTCTCCTCGGCGGCGCAGGTCGTGATGCCGCAGCACAAGTTCCTCGACAACCTCCTCGAAGGGGAGCGCGATAAGGGCCGCATAGGATCAACGGGCAAGGGGATCGGCCCGACGTACTCCGACAAGCACAGGCGCAGCGGGATGCGCATGGCCGATTTCCTGCTCCCGAAGGAGCGGTTGCACGATCTGATAGAGGAAAAGGTCGCCGACGGGAACCGCAGGGTTCAGATTCACGGAGCTCCGCCGCTGTCGGCGGGGAAGGTGGCCGCCGATTTCATGGCGCTGCGCGAGAGGATCGCCCCGCTCGTCGTCGACACGCAGCGCCTGATACACCGGTGGAAGGGAGAGGGGAAGCGCATTCTCCTCGAGGGGGCGCAAGGAATGCTGCTCGACATCGACCACGGCACCTATCCCTTCGTCACGTCGAGCAGCTGCACGATCGGCGGCGCCCTGACCGGCACCGGGCTCGGGCTGCGTGACATCGGCAGGGTGGTCGGGATACTCAAGGCGTACACGACGCGCGTCGGGAACGGACCGTTTCCGACGGAGCTCGATGACCAGACCGGGCAATACCTGCGGGACCACGGCGGCGAGTACGGGACGACCACCGGCCGACCGCGCCGCTGCGGCTGGTTCGATCTCGTCGCGGCCCGGTACGCAGTGATGATCGACGGGTTCGACGAGATCGCCCTGACGAAGCTCGACGTGCTCTCGGGGCTCGAGACGATACGGATCTGCGTCGCCTACGAGCTCGACGGCGAGAGGATCGAGCACTTCCCGCAGGGCGCCGACATCCTCGAGCGCTGCACGCCGGTCTGGGAGGATCTGCCCGGCTGGAAAGAGGGAGCTCTCGGCCACCGGAGGTTCGATTCGCTCCCCGAGACAGCCCGCGGCTACATCGAGCTGCTCGAGCGGAGGCTCGTCGTGCCGATCACCTTC
>JAQVGR010000301.1 GCA_028696635.1 Candidatus Krumholzibacteriia bacterium
GGGGGGCGGGGGTCAGGGTGATCGCGCCGTACGTCGGCCGGATCCGGTTCGATTTCGCGGCCGGCGAGGAGGGCGCGGGGGTGTTCGTGCACATCTCGACGCGGGAGAAGCCGGAGCGCCAGCGGGAGCGGGTGCGGTGACCGCCGCGCGGCGGCGGGAGGCGCGCCGTGGAGCAGGCGGAGGGGGGCGGAAAGCTGCCGGGGGCGTCTTCAGCGGCCGGGGCGCACCAGGGCCCAGAGAGGGACGTGATCGCTGGCCTCGGCCTCTTTCCACGTCCCGCTGCGGACCGGTTCGAACCCTTTCGTGAAGATGTGGTCGAGCTCGACGTTGAAGAGGCCGAAGGGGAGGATCTTCGCCGTCCAGTCCGCCCCGTCCGAGGCCCGGCGGAATCCCCTCCGTGTGAATACCTTTTCGAGATCCTCGATGCTGCTCCTGAACGGCGTATTGAAATCGCCTCCGACGATGACGTGGGCGTATTCGCGCGAGAGGACCTGAAGCATCGAATCGGCCTGTTCGATCCGCTTCCCGGAGCTCATCCAGAGCGTCTCCGTGTGGATGCTGACGACCCTGATGCGCAGCCCTCCCGCGTCGACCGTCGCGGCGGCGGCGATCCGCCGCTGGTCGGACAGCGGGCTGGCGTGGGGCAGGACGATCTTGCGGGGCTCGCCGATCGGCCACCGCGAGAGGATCGCGTTCCCGAAATCCTTCCCGTTCGACCGGTGGACCGAGGCGGGGAAATAGAGGTACTCGAGACCGAGACTCTCCGCGACCGCCCCGACCCCCTCGCTGTCCATCTCCTGCAGCAGTATGATGTCCGCCCCGCTGATCCCGGGCGCGCGGCGCAGCTCCTCTATCGCGAGCGGCACCTTCCTCGCGAACTTGACGTTGTACGTGACGACGCGGATCGAGTCGGGCGCGGTCCGATCCGCCGGGACCGAACCCCCCGCGTATGCCGGTCCCGCCGGATCGAGGTAGTTCTGCACCGAGCCGCAGGATGACAGAACGAGTGATGCGCAGATCAGCGCCGAGAAAATCCCTGCAAGTGCCATGCTCATGATGCCGGAAATCTAGCGCCGGCGAGCCCGCTGCGCAACGCCTATTCGCGACGGTGCGCGATCGTCCGGCGTCCGCGCCATGTCTTTTTGATTGACGCCGCCGCTCGGGACTGCCCATGCTCGCGGAAAGAGCCGTGTCCGGCCCGGGAAGGGGACCTCCGTGTCATCATCCGAAGACCGTGACGAAATCCGCAGGCGGATCGATCGGCTCGCCGCCGCCGACGGGGAGCGGGGAGAGGCGGGCCTCTGGCGGGACCTGCTCGTCGATCTGTCCCTCGACATGCTCTGCGTGGCCGGGTTCGACGGGTATTTCAAGCACGTGAATCCGTCGTGGACGCGGATACTCGGGTGGGGCGAGGAGGAGCTGCTCGCGACCCCGTGGATCGATTTCGTTCACCCCGACGACCGTTCGAGGACGATCGAGGCGGGGGAGCGCCTGTACCGCGGAGAGCCGCTGGTCGGTTTCGAGAACCGCTACCGCCATCTCGACGGTTCGTACCGCTGGATCGAATGGAACTCGTTCTCCCTTCCCGGGCAGGGACTGGTCTTCGCCGTGGCGCGCGATATCACGCGCGCCAAGGAGTCCGAGCAGCGGCTGCGCGAGAGCGAGGCAAGGTACCGGCTGCTGTTCGAGTCCGCCGGCGACGCGATCTTCATGATGCAGGACGACCTGTTCATCGACTGCAACGACAGGACCCTGGAGTTGTTCGGTTGCGCCAGGGACGAGATCATAGGCCATCCGCCGTACGAGTTCTCCCCTTCCGAGCAGCCCGACGGACGCGACTCCCGGGAGAAGGCGCTCGAGAAAATCGAGGCGGCGCTACGCGGCGAGTCGCAGCTCTTCGAATGGCGGCACATCGCGAAGGGGGGCGAGCCGTTCGAGGCGGAGGTCAGTCTCAACGCCTTCGAGACGGCGGGGGGACGGTACATTCAGGCGATCGTGCGCGACATCACCGAGCGCAAACGGGCGGAACGGGCCCTTCGCGAATCCGAGGAGAAATTCCGGCAGATCGTGGAATCTTCCCCCATGGGAATCCACCTCTACCGGCTCGCCGGGGACGGGCGGCTCGTGCTGATCGGCGCGAATCCGGCGGCGGACCGGATCCTCGGCTTTCCGCATGAGCCGCTGCTCGGCAGGCCGCTCGCCGAACTCTTCCCTGGCGACAGGGCGGCCCAGGCCGAGGAACGCTTCCGCAGGGTCTGCGTCACCGGAGAGCCGTGGCACTCGCCCCAGGTCGAGTACGAGGACCTGCAGATCAGCGGCGCCTTCGACATTCATGCCTTCCGGACCGCTCCGGGGATGATGGCGGTTCTCTTCCTCGACGTGACCGAGCGCATGCGCACCGAGCGAGCGCTGCGCGAGAGCGAGCTGCGATACCGGCGGATCTTCGACAACGTGCGCGATATCTACTTCGAGAGCGCGCCGGAGGGAACGATCATAGAGATAAGCCCTTCGGTCGAGGAGGTTCTCGGATTCAGGCGCGAGGATATAATCGGGAGCGACGCCCGGGTACTCTATCCGGATCCCGGGGCGCGGGAACGGCTCATCGAGACGCTCGAGGAAAAGGGCGCCGTCACCGACTACGAAATCACGATGCGCGATGCGCGGGAGATCGATCGGCCGGTCTCGATAACGGCGACCGTCCTGCGCCCCGCCGGCGGCGGAGAGAAGCGGATCATCGGGTCGATACGGGACCGCACCGAGAGCCGACGGCTCCAGGAGCAGCTGCTCCAGGCGCAGAAGATGGAGGCTCTCGGCACCCTCGCCGGCGGGATCGCGCACGACTTCAACAACATTCTCACGGCGATCATCAGCGGCACCGATCTCGTCCTGCGCCAGCTCCCCGAGGGGGACCCGCTCGCGTCGACGGTGCGCGACATACACGCGACGGGGCTGAAGGCGTCGCGTCTGACCAGGCAGCTGCTCGCCTTCAGCAGGAAGCAGGTCTTCGAGACGAGGGTGGTATCGCTCAACGAGGCTATCGGCAGCGTCATCCCGCTCGTCAGGCGTCTCCTTCGCGAGGACGTGCGGATCGTCACGCGGTTCGGCAGCGAGCAGGATCTGATCAAGGCCGATCCGACGCAGCTCGAGCTGGTCCTGATCAACCTCGCCATAAACGCCGGCGACGCGATGCCGCAGGGGGGAGATCTGACGGTAGAGACCCGCGATATCACCGCCGGCCACCCGAGGACCGGGACGGTCGCCCTCGTGGCTCCGGGCAGGTACGTCGAGCTCGCCGTATCGGACACGGGCCACGGGATGGACCC
>JAQVGR010000302.1 GCA_028696635.1 Candidatus Krumholzibacteriia bacterium
GGACCGATCGCCCCCAGGCGTAATTGATTATCCGGCAATCCCTGATTCAATCCTGATACGGTTTTTCATCAAAGGCTGCAGACGAGCCCGGTTTTTTTCTTTCCATGCCGCCGTCCGTGGGGGTATACTGCCTCCCACGCGCCGGCGGCCCCGATCCGCCGGACGGGATGGAACGTGTTCCGGGTGGATGACGAAGGGAGGATGACGATGAGAACGACGTTCCGCATCGCCGCCTTCACGGCGGCCCTCGCCCTTACAGCCGGCATGCCCGGCACAGCCAGCGCACAGGTGCTGATCAGCGAGTTGATGCCCGACCCCGCGCGCGACTGGGACGGCGACGGCTCGTACGATTACCGCAACGACGAATGGGTCGAGATCTTCAACGCGGGCGAAAGCGCTGTCGATCTCTCCGCGTACCTGCTGCGCGACGCTGGTGATTCATGGAACTGGCGGTACGGATTCTCAGGGGTGCTCGCTCCCGGGCAGGCCCTGGTCGTCTATGGGAGCGATTCGCGGGTCTGGGAGGAATCGGCCGGACTGCCCGTGTACGGACTGAGCCTCAACAATACCGGAGACGAGATCCGTCTGTGCCGGTTCGAAGGGCCCGACACCGTCACGGTCGATACGGTCGTTTTCGGAAGACACGCCGTCGACGACCGCTCTCTCGGGCGGATCGACGGACCGGAGGGCTGGGCTCTGTTCGATGCGCTCAACCCCTGCGGCGATACGTGCGATCCGCCGGGTAACGGGTGTCTTCCCACTCCGGGGGCGGTCAACAGCTGCACGACCTCGTCGGCCCGGAGCAGCTGGGGCATGATCAAGCGTATCGCCGGGAGCTGAGGAAGCGCGGGGCGGCCGGACGCGACTGAGACGGCGTTCCATCCCGCCGGCGGCCGCCCCGAATTGGCTTTACCGCCCTGAGGTGCTGTGGTAGCGTTCTTGGGCCATGGACGAGAGCCGCACGGAGCAGAAGGAGCAGGAGGGCCGGTCGGAGGGCCGGCTCAACCACTGCTGGGAATACCTCGGCTGCGACAAGATCGACTGCCCCGCCCACTCGGCCGAGGGGAAGCAGTGCTGGGAGATCACCGGCCACCGGTGCGGCGACCGGGTCTTCGCCCGGATAGAGGAAAAGCTCATCCAGTGCTGCTTCCGCTGTCCCTTCTTCAAACAGCTCAAGGAGCGGATCAAGGGACGGCGCTGGGCCGATATCACCCTTCTCGAGACGCTCGAGGACGCCCTGATCAGGTCCTCGAAATACTCCACGAAGGTCGAGGACCTCTACATGGAGGTCATACGCCGCAGCAAGCTGATGAACCTGCTCGGCGAGGTGAGCAAGATCATCGCCCGCCTCGACAAGGAGGAGGACATCATCCTCGCGATCCTCACCGTTACCACGGCCCGGGAGGGGCTCGGATTCAACCGCGCCTTCGTCTTTCTCAGGGGAGACGAGTACAACACGCTGCGGGGGAAGTACGCGCTCGGACCGTCCTCTGCGCAGGAGGCGGAGACGATCTGGCGGGTCCTCGACCGCGAGAGCGATACCTCTCTCGAGAAGCTCGTCAGCAAGGGACAGAAGCTGCGCTACCTGAGAAACAGCTCGCTGACGATGATCACGAGCAGCCTGGCCATCATCCTCGACGACCCCGAAGGGCAGATCGCCCGGGGGCTCGACGAGATACGGTTCGTGCACCGGCGCGACCTGCGCTCGGCGGGGGACCTGGAGATCGCGGCCGCCCTCGGTCTCGAGGTGTTCTGCGTCGTGCCGATCGCCACCGTCGAGGACAGGCTCGGCCTGATGATCGTGGACAATATCTTCACGGGCAAGGAGGTCACCCCCGAGGATGCGCATCTTTTGGAGATGGTTGTAAGTCACGCAACTACATCGCTTAGGGCGGCACAGCTCAAGGATTCTCTCAAGAAAAACGTCGAGAGCCTCAAGGCGACCTACCGCAAGCTCAAGGCCAACGAGGAGCGCATGCTTCGAGCCGAGCGCCTGGCGATACAGGGCGAGATGACTGCGTCGGTGCTGCACGAGCTCAAGAACCCTCTCGTGGCGATCGGCGGGTTCACGAGGAGCCTCATCGAGCACACGGAGCTCTCGGGGTCCGACCGCGAGAAGCTGGAGATCATCAAGAACGAGGCGGATCGGCTCGAGAGCTACCTCGGCAATTTGCAGTCGAGCGTCACGCGCCTGAAACGCGAGGAGGGGGATATCAACCAGACCGTGGAGGACGTATGCCAGTTGATGCAGCACGAGCTCGGGGAGCTCCGCATCGAGCTGCGCAGGAACTTCTCGCCGGATATCCCGCCGTGCTTCTTCGATCAGGTGAAGATCCACGAGGTTTTCCTCAACATCCTCCAGAACGCGATAGAGGCCGTCCAGGAGGGCGGCAGGATCGCCGTGCGAACCTGGGCCGACGCGCTCGGTTTCGTATATGTCGAATTCACCGACAGCGGCGAGGGGATCTCGAAGAAATCGATGGCCCGTATCTTCACGCCGTTCTTCACCACCAAGGAGGACGGATCGGGGTTGGGGCTCGCCTTCGCGAACCGCATCGTGCGGGATCACGGCGGGGAGATCTCAGCGTCGAGCCCGAAGGGCGGAGGCGCCGTCTTCCTCGTCAAGCTTCCCGTCTTTCTCGAAAAAGAGGATCTCACCGAGCCCGAGGACTGAGGCGGACCGGAGCGCGCGCCCGGGCTCGCAGCGGCGCTTCGCGGCCGGCGCCGCCGACCGCGCTGTTGACAACGGTGCGCAGGTCGTTTAGTCTACTTATCCTTGCGGTTACGGCGGGCCGGCCGGCGGGCCGGCCCGGAACGGGCCGCCAAGCGAGGAGGGATCCGTTGCCCCGGTCCGGCGCAGGGATTGTGATGCTCTTCACCGGCGACGGCAAGGGTAAAACCACCGCCGCCGTCGGCGCGGCCGTCCGCGCCGCCGGGCACGGCCTGCGGGTGTTCATCGTCCAGTTCATGAAGGGAAGGTTCTACGGGGAGCTGGGAGCGATAGAAGCGATCCCGAACCTGGCGATCGAGCAGTACGGACGGGACGAGTTCGTGGATCCGAAGGCCCCCGAACCGATCGATATCGAGCTCGCCGGGAAGGGCTGGGAACGCGCGGAGGAGCTCGCGCGCGGGGGGCTGGCCGACATGCTCGTCCTCGACGAGATCAACGTCGCCGTTTCCTTCGGGCTCGTGCCGCTCGATCGTGTCATCCGGTTCGTCAGGGAGCGGCCGGCGGGTCTGGATCTGATCCTCACAGGCCGTTACGCGCCGCCGGAGCTGATCGAGCTCTCGGACACCGTCACCGAGATGAGGGAGGGCCGGC
>JAQVGR010000303.1 GCA_028696635.1 Candidatus Krumholzibacteriia bacterium
CACTGGGAAGTCGAGCAGGCGCAGGAGGGCCGGAACGTGTATGACCCCCCCGCCGATGCCGAGCAGGCTCGAGAGGTATCCGACTAACAGGCTGATCCACATCCCCAGCCTCATGCTGTAGCTGTACCGGTGCTCGATCCCGTAGGCGTCGACGAGGGCCCTCGTGGTGAGGCGCGCCGCTGCCCCCCGCGCCGTCGCCGGCCCTCGGGGCCGGTGCAGAACGAGGTAGGCCGCCGCGGCGATCATCACGACCCCGAAGATCCCGTTGAATCCCCGCCGCGGTATCCAGTCGGTAGTCAGCGCGCCGGCGACCGCCCCCGGGATCGTGGCGGCCGCGAACAGCAGGCCGGAGCGGAAGTCGATGCGCCTCGCGCGCGCATACGCCCATGAGCCCGAGGCGGTGTTGAGGCACACGACCGCCAGCGAGACGGCGGTGACCGTCCCGGGATCCGATTCGGGATAGAGCAGCAGGAGCACCGGCATCAGCACGAAGCCTCCCCCCGCCCCTATCAGCGTCCCGAGGGTCCCGACGGCGAACCCCAGCGGTATCAGCCACAGAAGCTCTCCCATCCCGTTCAGCCTTTCCCGCGCTTCTCGCCCCTGACGACGACGAAGGCGCCCCGGCCGGAGCCCTCCAGGACGGTTCCCGGCTCCTCGCCGCCGATCAGGGCCTGCCTGACCGCTGCGACCTCGAATCCCGCCTCCTCGAGGGCCCCGATCACCTCGCCGGAGGAGAAAAAGACCGCGTCGCGATAGAACCTGCTCGCCGCGCGCCCCTCCTCGTACCGTCTTCCCAGCCCGCTCTCCCTGTCGATGAATCCCACGACGATAGCGCCTCCGTCCCGCAGGACCCTGCGCGCCTCGGAGAAGGAGGCGGCGACGTCATCGACGAAGCATATCGTCGCGACCATCAGGACGAAATCGAAGCTGCCGTCCTCGAACGGGAGCCGTTCCGCCGTGCCGCGATGCACGTCGACCCCCAGCTCCCGGGCCCTGCGAGCCATCCGCTCCGAGGGCTCGACCCCGGTCCGTATCCCGAGCGGCACTGCGAACCTGCCCGTGCCGACCCCGACCTCCACTCCCTGCGCGCCGGGGGAAGGGAGGAGCTCCCCGATCGCGCGGAGCTCCGCTTCGTATATATCGGGGTTGCGGTCGAACCACCCGTCGTACTCGTCGGCGTATCTCTCGAACGGACCGGTCTTCGGCATGGCGGCCTCCGTCATGCCCGGGCTATCGGCCCAGCCACACGATGACGGGCATGATGAGGATCATCAGGAACGAGAGGATGATCGAGACGATGGAGAAGATGCCGAGCCGCCGCCAGAAGACCGCCTGGTGCCGCAGCGCTTCGGCCGCCAGCGCCTCCTGCGGGGAGATCCGCAGCCGACCTGCCGCCTGCGCCGCCCTGTTCAGGGGAAGGACGCAGATCAGGTAGATGACGGCGAATACGATATAAACCAGACCGATGAGCCTGCCCCCGGCCCCCAGGTCGGGAAACCCGACCGAAAGTATCACCAGGCCGGCCAGCCCCATCAGCCCGACACCTATAAATCCGAGAACGGACATCAGCCGCATCCAGCCGGAGGCGGCGACGAGATGTCCGATCACCCCGTCCGGGGCGGCGGACGAACGGCCCTGGAGATCATCCGCCCCTCTCATCCCTCCACCGGAGCCTGCTTCCCTCTGCTCGTCAGCCATGACTTCCTCCCTGCTTCGGTCCTCGAACGGAGCGCGGCATCGCAGCCGACTGCGCACACCTGGTATTTTTTCCGGGGAATATGGTGGGAGCTACAGGATTTGAACCTGTGACTTCTACCGTGTGAAGATAGCACTCTAACCACTGAGTTAAGCTCCCACCCTGTGGTAGTATCCATGATAACGGCTCGCCGCCGCCCTGGCAAGGGTGAATCGTTCCGCACTCAGTGCGGCTTTCCCCCGCGAGGGGCCCATTTCGAGAGCATCTCGCGCAGGGCCTCGCTCATCTCATCCACGCTGCGCGCATACTCCTCGAGCACCAGTCTGGCCTTCGGCAGATCGTGCGCGCGCACGAGGAGCCGCACCGCCCCCATCCCGTCCACGGTGAACGGGAGAGCGCCGAAGGTCTGATTGGATTTGAGCATCACGTCGATCTCCTCTCCTTCGAGGATATCGACCAGCAGCTCGGCGTTCGCTTCGCCCTGGACCGAGATCAGCTCGACCAGGTCGTCCTCGTCAGGCGGTCCGTGCTTTTTCTCCTCCGGCATATTTCCACCTCGCCTCTCGGTGTCCCCGTATGATATTACTACCTGGCCGGCCGTCCGGCAAGGAGTCCTCATGAACCTCGGCGCGCACATGTCGATCTCCGGCGGAGTCCACATGGCCCTGCGCCGGGCCCGCTCGATCGGGTGCAACGCGGTGCAGCTCTTCGTGAAGAGCTCGAACCAGTGGCGCGCGAAGCCGTTGTCCGAGGAGGAGATCTCGCTCTTCCGCGAGGAAAGCGCCCTGTTCCAGCCCGGTTTCGTGATAGCCCATTCGAGCTACCTCCTCAACATCGCCTCCCCCGACCCGGGGCTGCGCGGGAAATCCGAACAGGCCCTGCGGACCGAGATGGAACGGTGCGCCGTTCTCGGCATCCCCTCCCTCGTGCTCCACCCCGGCTCGCACCGCGGCGAGGGACTCGACGGGGGGATCGCCCGGATCGCCGCCTCCCTCGACCGGCTCTTCGCCGCGACGCAGGGCGGCGTCTCGATCCTCCTCGAGACGACCGCCGGCACGGGGAACATCATCGGCGCCTCGTTCGAGGAGCTCGCCTCGATCATCGGGCTCGTCTCCGACCGGACCCGCGTCGGGGTCTGCTTCGACACCTGTCACGCCTTCGCGGCGGGATATGACATCAGGGCACGGCGCGCCTACGAGGCTACGATGCGCCGATTCGACGGAGCGATCGGCCTGGGGCTGCTCCGGGCCTTCCACCTCAACGACTCGCGAACCGCCCTGGGGAGCCGCCGCGACCGTCACGCCCAGATCGGCGATGGGCGGATCGGGGAGCGGGGATTCGCCAACCTTTTGCGCGACAGACGGTTCGACGACCGTCCGATGATTCTCGAGACCCCCAAGGGCCCCGACCTCGCCGAGGATGTCGAAAATCTCGCCCGCCTGCGGCGCCTGCGCGGATGAGCCGCCGATAAACTGTTGCGCGGCCGTGCCGGCGGCCCTATACTTTTTCTCCCATGCAATCCTGACCCGCGACCGGAGGAGCGAACGCAATGCACGATGTGGCGATAATCGGATCCGGACCCGCCGGCCTCACGGCGGCGATCTACGCCTGCCGCGC